>JALWUZ010000374.1 GCA_027079895.1 Anaerolineae bacterium | reverse complement strand
TCGTTCGGCAGCGGCTTCGGCGAAACCGGCTTGTCGTTCGGCAGCAGCTTCGGCAAAGCCGGCCTCGACTCGCGCTTCCAGGTCTCGTACAGTGCGCTTGATCTCCTCCCGGTCGGCAGCAGCCTCGGCAAAGCCGGCCTCGACTCGCGCTTCCAGGTCTCGTACAGTGCGCTTGATCTCCTCCCGGTCGGCGGCGGCCTCGGCAAAGCCGGCCTCGACTCGCCCTTCCAGGTCTCGTACAGTGCGCTTGATCTCATCCCGGTCGGCAGTGGCCTCGGCGAAACCGGCCTCGACCCGCTCTTCGAGCCGCTTCAGGTTGATGGCAACCTCGGCCAAACCGGCGGTCAGCCGCTTGTCCAACTCATCCACGGCAGCGGAGATGCTGTAACGCCACTCCACCGACCCCAGTTTCGGCAGGGTGTCGCTTTCGGGGAACAACGCCTTGACCGTCCGTTCCCGCCAGTAGGGTTGCTCCTCGAGAGTCTTGACAATGCTGTCCAGCGTGTCGTTGACCGTCGCCGGCGCGGGGGGGGCATTCATTGCCATAATGACCTCCTTTCCCTCGTACAATCGCCGCCTCGGCGGTATCGCCTCCCGCCCCGGTCGAGAAGACATCCCGGCGCGGGAGGCAACCGCCGGGCACTCGGTCATTCGCCGACAATCAGCACGGAGACTTTATCGCCGCTCGTGCCGATGGTGATGCTGACGGTACGCCCGTCTTTGGTGTAGTTCAACATCGCGTTCCCGTCGGAGACGAAGGAGTCATCCGTCTCGGTCCAGCCCTGGGACGGCATCTGCGCCCGGTAGAACGCCAGCACGTCGTCGAAGGAACTGGGCGACTCGTAGGAAGTCAGCCCCGCCATCGTGGTCAAGCCGGTCGCGTCGTCCATAATGGGGAACTCGCTCGCAGCCCCGCCGCAGTTCTCCGGCGGTTCGATGGTAATCGGGGTGTTGACCTCAACCACCTGGTAGTCCCACTCGATGTGCCCTTCTTGCTGCGTCTCCGGGTCCTTGCCCTCGGCCTGCATAGTGTACTTGACTACGTAACCGCCGTCCTCCGCTATCCAGACATCCCCTTTGGCGGAGGTGACTCCCTCCTCCATCAAAGACGACTCGTCGAAGGTGTAGTGCTGGCAGCGTACCCCGTTGACGGTCTCGTCGGGCATGACGCGGGTCAGGCCCTCCAGACCGCCCATCACATCGTCGGGGTTGATGAAATCGCCCATCTCCTCCTCGTCGTCCGCCGCCATCGAGATGCACTGTCCTTCGGAGATGAAGTACTGCTGGTCTCCGATGCGGAATATCTCCATCGTCCCGCCCATACCGCTGTTGGTGAACCGGATGTGCTGGGCCGGTGGGTCGTTCACGACCTCCATCTCCATCTCGATGACCTGTTGCTCGCCGCTGCTGGCATCCTCGAAGGTCATTTCGAGATGGCTGCGGTAACTCTTCAGGTCTTGGAGACCGGTAGTGACGGAGGAAAGGCTGAGTTCCTCTCCCTTTTCCCCGCCGCCGGATTGCTCCTCCGCGCCGGGCTGGGCCGCCTCGGCGGTGGGCTGCTGGGACGCTCCTCCGCCGGACTCGCCGCCGGCACTCGCCGGGGTCGCAGCGGGTGGCGGAGGGGTCTTCTCCCCTCCGAAACTGAAGCCACAGCCCAGGGACAGCACGAGCAACAGGGCCAGTGGTAGGAACACTCTTCGTATCTTGGTCATTAATCTCTCCTAGTTGTGATTTGCGCCGCGTCCCCCGCTCGCGACGGCGGACGGCGCGGCAGCACTGGCGGCAGTCGTCGGTACACCCGGCGGTCACTGCCATTCCTGGGGGTCATACGGCGGCATCTCCCGCCGCAGCGGTTTGTCCCGTCGGTACCCCAGGGCGTAGCCGGCCTGGATCAACTCGTGGATCTGACTGGTGCCCTCGTATATGCAGGCCCCTTTCGCGTTGCGTAGATACCGCTCCACATCGTACTCGTCGGAGTAGCCGTAGGCTCCGTGAATCTGCACTGCGTCGGAGGCGGCGGCGAAACTGGCCTCGGTGGCGAACCACTTGGCCATGCTGGTCTCGCGGGTGTTCCGCCGCCCGATGTTCTTGAGGTATCCGGCCCGCAGGTAGAGCAGCCGGGCCATCTCGTAGTCGCGGCTCATGCGGGCGATCATCTGCTGGATCAATTGATGCCGCCCGATCTCCTGGCCGAAGGTGCGCCGTTCGCGGGCGTACTTCACCGACGCTTCCAGACTGGCGCGGATGAGCCCCGTCGCCCCGGCCGCGACGGTGTACCGCCCGTTGTCCAGGCAACTCATGGCGATCTTGAACCCCTCCCCCTCCTCGCCGATGCGGTTTTCGACCGGCACCTCCACGTCCTGCATGCTGATCCAGCCGGTCGAACCGGCCCGCACTCCCATCTTGCCGTGAATGTCGCCGGTCGTCACCCCGGCCATCTCCCGCTCGACCATGAAGGCGGTGATGCCGCGATGGGGCGGGTCGGCATAGGGGTCGGTTTTGGCGAAGACGAGGAAGTCGTGGGCCACCGTCGCCAAACTAATCCACATCTTCTCGCCGTTGAGGACGTAGACATCCCCCTCCCGGCGGGCGGTGGCGGCGATGGCGACGACATCGGAGCCCGCGCCCGGCTCCGTGAGGGCGTAGGCGGCGTACCGCTCCCCTTTGGCCTGCGGGACGAGCCAGCGTTGCTTCTGCTCCTCGGTGCCCCACTGGAGCAGCCCCAGGCTGTTCAGCCCGACGTGGACGCTCATCACCACGCGGAGGGAGGTATCCACCCGCTCCAACTCCTCGCAGGCCAGCCCCAGGCAGATGTAGTCCATCCCCGCGCCTCCGTAGCGGGCCGGGATGCAGATGCCGAGGAGGCCCAGTTCCGCCATCCGGGGGAGAATCTCCCAGTTGACACGCTGAGCCCGGTCGTACTCCTTGATGGTGGGGGCGGCCTCCTTCTCGGCGAACTCCCGCACCATCCGCTGGGTCATTTCCTGTTCGGGTGTGAGAGAGAAATCCATGCTTCACCTTCGCCAGTGTTCAAGGTGAGGCAATTATATCAGCATGCCGTCTGTGAGCAAGTCCTCATTCCCAAAAGCGAATGGGGCCAAGTTGACACCTCCTTGCTTCTGGGCTACAATCCCACCGCGCCGCTCCCCACCGGCCATCTTGCGGGCCGGGCGCACCCAAAACGAACCGGAGGAAGACCTTATGCTCGACACATTCTTCCACCCCCGCTCCGTCGCCGTCATCGGAGCGTCCCGCGACCCGGAGAAACTGGGTTACTCCGTCCTCGCCAACCTCAAGGAGGGCGGCTTCACCGGCCAACTCTACCCCGTCAACCCCAAAGCGGACCAAATCCTCGGCCTGACCGCCTACCCCTCCATCCTGGACATCCCCGCTCCGGTGGACTTGGCCGTCATCGTCATCCCCTACCCTTTCGTCCCGGCGGTGCTGGAGCAGTGCGGGGAGAAGGGCGTCCCCTCCGTCGTGGTCATCAGCGCGGGCTTCCGCGAGGCCGGACGGGAGGGGCTGGAACGGGAGCGGGAGTTGATCGAGACCGCCCGCAAGTACGACCTGCGGCTCATCGGCCCCAACTGCCTGGGGGTGATTGACACCGCCACCCCTTTGAACGCCACCTTCGCCGCCGGTATGCCCCCCTCCGGCCCGATTGCCTTCATGTCCCAATCCGGCGCCCTGGGTACGGCGGTGCTCGATATGGCCCTGGCCGGCCGGATTGGCTTCTCCAAATTCGTCAGCCTGGGGAACAAGGCGGACGTGAGCGAGATTGACCTGTTGGAAGCCTGGGGCGACGACCCGGACTCACGGGTGATCCTCATCTACGTGGAGGGACTCCCCGACGGCCAGCGGTTCATCCGCGTGGCGCGAGAAGTGACCCGTCACAAGCCGGTGGTGGCGATCAAATCCGGCGTCACCAAATCCGGCTCGCGGGCGGTCTCCTCCCACACCGGCAGTCTGGCCGGTTCCGAGGCGGCCTACAAAGCGGCCTTCCGGCAGGCGGGGGTCATCCGCGCCACCTCGATGGAGGCCCTCTTCGACTACGCCCGTGCCTTCGCCTACCAGCCTCTCCTGCGCGGACGGCGCATCGGCATCGTCACCAACGCCGGCGGCCCCGGCATCCTCGCCACCGACGCTCTGGAGTACGCCGGCCTGGAGATCCCCCGTCTCACGCCGGAGACGACGGCGGCCCTGATGGACTATCTCCCCGGCGCGGCGAGCGCGGCCAATCCGGTGGACGTGCTGGGGGACGCGCTGGCCGACCGGTACGAGTACGCCATCCGGCGGGTGCTGGCCGACCCCAAGATTGACGGCCTGATCGTCATCGTCACCCCCCAGGCGATGACGGAGATCGAAGCCACGGCCCACGCGGTGGGGCGGATGGCCCAGGAGAGCGACAAGCCGATTCTGGGCTGCTTTATGGGAGAGGCCCGCATCGAGGCCGGCATCCGGGTTCTGGCGCAGTACGGCGTCCCCAATTACCCCTTCCCGGAACGGGCAGCGGCGGCCCTCGCCGCGATGTGCGAGTACCGCCGCCGACGGGAGGCTCCTCTGAGCGAGCCGGAGCCGTGCGTCGAGTGCGTCCCGCGCGTGCGGGAGTTGTTCGACCGGGTGCGGGCCGAGGGGCGGGTCTCCATCGGCGACGCCGAAGCCTGGACGGTGCTCCAATCCTACGGCCTCGCCGTCCCCAAATCGCTCCTGGCGAAGTCGCCGGAGGAGGCGGTGCGTCTCGCCGAGGAGATCGGCTATCCGGTGGTGATGAAGATCGCCTCGCCGGACATCCTCCACAAAACGGACGTGGGCGGCGTCAAACTGAACCTCCGTACCCCCGAAGAGGTGCGGGACGCTTTCGACCTGATGGTCTATCGGGCGGGGCGGTACGTGCCAGGCGCCCGCATCTGGGGCTGCCAGGTGCAGCAGATGGTACAGGGCGGGCGGGAGATCCTCTTGGGGATGAGCCGTGACCCCCAGTTCGGGCCGCTGGTGGCCTTCGGACTGGGCGGCATCTACGTCGAGGCCCTGAAGGATGTCTCCTTCCGCATCGCCCCGTTCGGGCGGCAGGAGGCGGAGGAGATGATCCACGAAATCCGCTCCTATCCCCTCCTGGAGGGCGTCCGAGGCGAGCCTCCCGCCGACCAGGAGGCGTTGGTGGACGCGCTGCTGCGCGTCAGCCGCCTGGTGACGGACTTCCCGGAGATCGTGGAACTGGACATCAACCCCTTGATGGTCTTCGAGGAGGGGCGCGGCGCACTGGCGATTGATATGCGCCTGGTGCTCCATTCCTGACGGGCGGATATGGGTTGTGAGGGGCCTCGTTCCCACGCTCCGGCGTGGGAACGGCAGGGGCATGCTCACCCGCAGAGCGTGTGAGCGAGAAAACCCAGGCGGCGGATTCATCCGTCGCCGGCGAGATAACGGATTGATCCGCCGCCGTCGGGCCGGGTAAG
>JALWUZ010000373.1 GCA_027079895.1 Anaerolineae bacterium | reverse complement strand
TTCGTCTACCTGCGCCCCTACCGACACGGCGGCGACTACCTCGTCCTCTTCGACCGCGTTACCGTCGTCTCCCCGACCTTCGGCTACTCCAACACCAAACTACTCTTCCACACCCTCTACACCCCCACCGTCGCCGGGACGGGGCACGAGGTCGCCCCCGGCGAGACGCTCTACCCCGGCGCGGACGCGGCGACGATCACCTCCGGCGACGGCAAACTCTTCCTCGCGGTGCTCCTGCCGCCGGAGCACAACCTGCGCCGAGTCGGTGGACGGGGACGCCGGTCTTTCTGGGTCTTCGACGGCAACTACGATTACCACTGGGAGGCCGACGAACCTCAGCCGCGCCCCGTCAACGACTACGAGGATTTCCCCTACGGCGAGTGGCGGCTGGAACTGGAGCCCGCCGACGGCGACCTGAGCCACAACTTCCTCACCGTCCTCCACCCCGCCGTCAGCACCACCCTCGCCATGCCGGCGGCGACCCTCATCACCGGCACCGGGGTATCCGGCGTCCACATCGCCGACCCCCGGCTGAACCGCGTCGCCCTCTTCGCGGCGGATGAGGACGGCCACGCGCTCACCGGCACCGTCCGCTACGCCTACGCGCCGACCACCGCCACGCTCAACCTCATCTTCGACCTGCCCCCCGGCGGGCGGTACACCGTCACCCCCTGGGTAAACGGCCAGCCCCAGACTACCCTTCTCCCAGAGGCTCTGTGGGCCGACGACCAGGGCGTCCTCAGTTTCACCCTTCCCGTCACCGGGGCGGTGCGCGTCGTCGTCGAGCCGTTCGTCTGGCAGCCGAGCCACTGGGTCTACCTGCCGGTGGTGCTGCGCGACTACCCATCCCCCGTCATCTGTGAGTTCTCCGTCCCCGTCCTGACGGCGACGGCCCGCCCCACCGTCACCCTCGGCGCAGCGGTCACCGTCACCATCACCCTGACCAACGGCCCGTTGCAGGACATCGGGCTGATCCAGTACCGGCTCGCCATCAGCCCGACCGGGGTCCTCTCCCCGTCCGACCCGGCGCCGATCACCCATTCCTACGTCGTCCCGGCCGGCGGGAGCGATATGGTGACGTTCACTCTTCAGGCGGCGGCAACCGGACAGGCCATCGCATGGGCGCGGGCCAGTTTCGAGATTCTCCTTCCGCCCCCCTGTGGTCCGGTGTGGGGCTACAGCGCGACCGCGCTGACGCTCACCGTCACTGCCCCGCCGACGGCGACCGGCGGCCACATCGTCTACCGCCTGTCCGACGATGACGGCGGCCATCTCTACCGCCTCGCGGCGCAGGCCGGGGCCGTACCGGAGGACATCAGCGCGGCCCTCGACAACCTCTCCCCCGGCACCGACGACGAGTTCCTGAACATCTCCCCCGACGGGCAGTGGCTCCTCCTGAGCACCGACCGCTTCGGCTGCACCGGCTGGCCGTGCCTGGCCCTGGTGACGAGCGGCCTGACGGCGACGGAGGTCATCAGCGCGAACGGGGCGGTGCTC
>JALWUZ010000372.1 GCA_027079895.1 Anaerolineae bacterium | reverse complement strand
GCGTGCTACAGGCTCAGTACGAGTCGCCCGTCGGGGCGCACCAGAAACGTACCGGTGCGGAACCCGACGGGCGACTCGTACTGAGCCTGTAGCACGCTCACCGCGATCCACTCCCCATCGGGCGACCAGAAGACCGCCTGCGGCACGACCTGGCCTCTGGCGGCGTCGAACCCCAACAGCGCATCCGCCGTCGAGCAGTCCATGACGGGCTGAGTCGTCTCGGTGTCCAGATCGTACCGCCAGAGACAGGCCCCCTCGCTCGACCGGCCATAGACCGCCAACTGCCGCCCGTCCGGCGACCAACCGGCCCCGCTCCCCGCCTCTCCCACCGGACGAGGCGCGGAACCGTCCTCAGCAGCCAGCCAGAGCACATCATACCCGCTGCTGCCGGGCGCGACGTATGCCATAAGGCTACCGTCGGGCGACCACCCCAGCATCTGGCCGGTGATAGTGAGCACCGTCCCCTGCTCGACATCCACCAAACGCCAGTCCTGGGGCCGGTCGAAGACCGTGTAAGCCAGATACCGGCCATCGGGCGACCAATCGCCGGGCGACATCCGGGCCGTGACCGCCTCCACGCGCCGCGCCGGAGACCCGTCGGCGGGCAAGAGATAAGCCCCTCCGCCGAAAATGCGCTCCCGCATCCCCAGCAGATACCGTCCGTCGGGCGACCAAGAATGCAGATGGAGGCCGGTCGGGAGCGCGGTCAGGGGGACGGTGACCCCTTCCGTGACGTCAATCCCCCACAGACTCGGCGCCGACCCGGCGCGGCAGCGGGCCACCAAATCGTAACCGCCGAAAGGGGCGACACGCGGCAGCGGCGCGGTCTCCACCCCCACCGTCTGCCGGACGTACTCGTCGAAGCGGGCGGTGATGTCCCAGAAATCCACCGCGCCGAAAGCCTGCCAGAGCGCACCCCACACATCGTCGGAGTGCGAGAGCGCGGACAGCATCTTCACGGTGGCCTCCGTCCCGTACTCCTCCTCGACGAAATCCAGGAACAGACTCATCTCCTCGACGGCCAACCGCTCGGCGGACGGCGACCGCTGCCACAGCAGCGACCACAGCGGCAGCCACCACCTCTGAGCCAGAGAATCCCGCAGGAACTCCAAATCCGTGGTGACGGGGTCGGCGAGCCCCAACCGTCCCCACAAGCGGGCATGGAGTTGGTCGTAGAGCAACAGCCCGGTCGTAGCCTGGGGGGAGACGTTGGCGGCGGCCAGCAGGCCGTTCAAAACCGTCTCCTGCAACGCCTCCCGCCAGAACGCGCGGGCGACCTCATCATCCGGCACGCCGACGAGAAACGGAGCCGGGACAATGACATCCGACTCCACGAGATTGGAGAGCGAGCCGGTGAGACTCACCCGGCGCGGCCTGAGGTCGCGGCAGTTGATTTGGGCACACAGCCGGCCCGCCAACTCATCCAGGGCGGGGACGAAAGGCTCCACCAACTCCCGGTCACGGTCATAGACGACGACCTCGATATTCCGCCCGGAGAACGT
>JALWUZ010000371.1 GCA_027079895.1 Anaerolineae bacterium | reverse complement strand
GGGCGGGGGTGGATCTTCAGCAGTCCGGTCTACGTGGTGTGACGCCGCTACCCCATCAACGAGAGGTGCGCAATGCCTGTTCAGCCACAGCGGGGGCTCCGGTGGATCGAGACTTACGTCCCCGGCAAGCCCATCGAGGAAGTGCAGCGGGAGTACGGCCTGGAGGATGTCGTGAAACTGGCCTCGAACGAGAACCCCCTGGGCCCATCGCCGAAAGCGGCGGCGGCGATCGCGGCGGCCCTCCCCAATCTGAACCGCTACCCCGACGGGCAGAGTTACTACCTGCGGCGGGCGTTGGCGGCCCGTCTCGGCCTCGACATGGAGTACATCACGGTGGGCAACGGGGCCGACGGGCTCATCATGCAGACCTGTATGGCCTACCTCGACGAGGGGGATGTGGCCGTCGTCAGCCGTTCCTCGTTCCCCGTCTACGACATCTACGTCCACGCGATGCGGGGGACGCTGGTCAAGACGCCGTTGCGGGACTTCCGGCTCGACCTCCCGGCGATGGCGCACCGCGCGGCGCAAGGGGCGAAACTGGTCTTCGTCTGCAACCCCAACAACCCCACCGGGACCATCGTCACGGCGGACGAGGTGGAGGAGTTTATGGCCCAGGTGCCCGACGAGGTGCTGGTCGTGTTCGACGAGGCGTATCACGAGTTCGTGGACGCGCCCGACTACCCGGACGGGCTGGGCTACGTGCGGGAGGGACGGCCCAACGTGCTGGTGCTGCGCACGCTGTCGAAGGTCTACGGACTGGCAGGGGTGCGGCTGGGGTACGCCGTCGGGCGGCCGGAGGTCATCGCGCCGCTGCGCAAAATCAAGGAGCCCTTCGCCGTCAACTACCTGGCCCAGGTCGCCGGCGTGGCCGCTTTGGACGATGAGGAGTTTCTGCGCCGGTACGTGGCCCTGAACCGGCAGGAGCGGGAGTACCTCTACGGGGAGTTCGCGCGGCTGGGACTGCGGTACGTCCCCAGCCACACCAACTTCATCCTGGTGGAGGTCGGCCCCCAGGCGGCGGAGGTGCAGGAGCGGCTGTTGGCGCAGGGGGTCATCGTCCGTCCGTGCGGCGGCTACGACCTGCCGGATTTCCTCCGAGTGTCGGTGGGCAGCCACGCCCAGAACGCGCGGTTCACCGCCGCCCTGGAGCGCGTGCTGACCGGCACGGACGGGTAGTCACTCGCGCACCCGCCCGACGGCGGTCAGGTAGATCGCGCTCTCCTCGACGCCGTCCACCCCCAACAGGGCGTTCATCTCGTCGTCGTACAGCGCGGCTACCTGACAACTGCCCAATCCCAGGGCCACCGCCGCCAGCGCGACGTTCTGCGCGATGTGCCCGGCGTCCAGGTAGATGTAGCGGTAAGCCCGCTGGCGGTACTTCCACTTCGAGCGGGCGAAGACCGCCGTCCAGATGAACACCGCCCCCGCCCTGGCGATGAGCACCTGGTCGAGCGCGGCGCGGGCCGCTTCCAGGGCGAAATCCCCCGCCCGCAGTTGCTCCAAGACGTGCTCCTCGACGGCGTAGTGGTAGAGCCCCTCGTCTATCCCCTCCGCTTGATTGACCAGGAGGTAGGTCTCGACCGGATAGAGCGCGCCGGCCGAAGGGGCCGTGCGGTAGCCGTAGGGCCGTCCGGGGCGGGTGATGCCCTGCGCGGCCCACAGCAGTTGCGAGAGTTCCGCCTCCCGCAGCGGCTCCGGGCGGTAGTTGCGGACACTGCGCCGTCTCCGCAGCGCGTCCCAGAGCGGCATGCCGCCGGTCACGACGGGCCGGCTGAGGGGAATCTGCGGCGCGTCGAGATACCGCTTGTACACCGGTGGCTTGTCGCTCCACCGCAACCGTCCGCGCGGCAGATCTCCCCGCCGGTACTTCGTCTGCTGCTGAAAGATGTCTCCCACTGGCTCGTCCACATCTCACCTCCCTACCGGGGGACGCGCTCACCGCGTCACCCGGTACACCACCACGTCCCCGCTCCACAACACCGGAGAGATACACTCCACCCCGACCAGTCCGTTCGTCCCATCCCCCAGCCGCCGCTCCTGCGGGCCGTAGAAAACGTAGGCGACGGCGTAGCGGGTCAGCAGCCCGCAGCGGTCGAAGCCCGGTTCGCCGGAGAAGAACGCCCGCACCTCCGCCCCCTTGCGGTCGGAGTGCGCCGTTTCGCACCAGTGCCCCAGCACCACCCGGTGGCCGATAGCCCCGACGAGCCAGTTGCCGGTCTCGTAGGAGGCCAGCACCGTATCCCGCCAGGTGGAGTGCGTTCCGAGCCACTCGACGGCGGCCACTTCGTCGGCGGGATGGAACAGCCCCGGCGAGCGCGTCGCCGCTGACAAGGTGTCCGCGGTCAGTATGTAGATGTGCGAGAGGGACGCCAGGGTCAGCACCAGCGCGGCCGCCAGGTGGCGCAGCGGCGACCAGGGAATCCGGCGCAGTCCCGCGACCAAGCCATACCCGGCTGGGACGCTCAGGGCGACCTGTACCCCCTCCACGAACCGCCGTTGCAGTTTCCAGGGGAGGTAGGCCGCGACGAAGACGACCGTCACCCAAATCAACAGGAAGATGCTCCGGCGGGTCGCACGCCGGGCCGCCCGCAGACCGCCCAATCCCAGCAGGAGCAACGGGCCGTATCCCAGGAGATAGTAGCGCGGCGGCGGCGAGAGGGTGACGTTGCGCTCCGCCCAGGCCCGGAACACCGGGTTGGCGGTCATGACCCAGTAGTCGTACAGCACCAGCGGGGCCTGGGCCAGCCCCATCGCCAACAGCACGAGCAGCGGCGGCCACAGTATCCGCCGTTCGACGGACATCCGCCACAGCAGGTACAGGCCTGGCACCAGGTCGGCGAGGAGGAGCGCGTGGGGGTGAATCGTGCCGAGCCCAATGGAGATGACGACCGCCGCGATTGCCTCCCGGCGGCGCGTCGTCGTGGGGGATTCCAGCACCCGAAACAGCAGGTGGTACAGCATAAGCAGGAGGGCCGCCGCGACGGAGAAATGGGGAAAGAGCAGCAGGGAGAAGAGGAGGTAGGCGTCTATCAGCCAGAAGTCAATGGGGGATATGCCGCCCGCCGGCGTGGGGGAGAGCAATTCCGTCAGCCAGCCCAGGCCGGAGGCGGCGACCGCCAGCAGGAAGATCGCCCGGCGCACCTCTTCCTCCGCTGCGAACCAGGCGATGAAGCGGTACACGGTCAGCAGGAGGAGGAAGGCGCCGGCCATCCGCGCCAGTTGGTAGGTCAGCGGGAGGCTCAGCCCCAGCAGCCGCGCCAGGTGTCCCAGGGCGATGTAGAAGACTTGGGGACAGGCTCCGCGATGTTCCTCCGGGGTGAACAGGAGGCGAAACGCACACTCCCCGCGATAGCCCTGCCACATCCGGCCGAGGTAACTGTGGTAATCCTCCCGGTCGAAGATCGCCCCGGAGAAGCGCATCTGCGGCGTCTGGGAGAGGTATCCGGCGGCGTAGGGGACGGCGGAGACGAGCACCACCGCCAGCGAAATCAGGGCGACCCACCGCCACTCCGCCCGCGAGACGCCCTCCATTACCGCCTCAGCCGCATCCCGTTCACGATCACCGCCACCGACGCGCCGACGTCGGCCACGATCGCCATCCAGAGCGTCGCCAGGCCGGCCGCCGCCAGGACGAAGACCGCCGCCTTGACCCCCAACGCCAGGGCGATGTTGGCCGTCACCACCCGTTTCGTCCGGCGGCTGAGGGCCAGGAGGAAGGGGAGGTGGGTCAGGTCGTCGCCCATCAGCACCACGTCCGCCGTCTCCATCGCCTGGTCGGAGCCGGCCCCGCCCATCGCAATCCCCACGTCGGCCTGCGCCAGCGCGGGGGCGTCGTTGACCCCGTCGCCGACCATCGCCACGCTGCCGTACCGCTCCGCCAGTTCCACCACGGCGGCGACTTTCTCCTCCGGCAGGAGTTCGGCCCGCACCTCGTCCACCCCTGCCTGCCGCCCAATCGCCTCGGCGACGGAGCGGTTGTCGCCGGTCAGCATCACGGTGCGGACGCCGCCCACAGCCTTCAAGTCCGCCAGGGCGTCCCGGCTGTTGGGGCGGAGCGTGTCCGCCACGCCGAACAGGCCGCATACCTCGTCGTCGTGCCGGACGAGGACGACGGTCTTCCCCTCGGCGGCCAACTCGTCGGCCCGACGGCAGACGAACTCCGGGTGGGGGAAGTACTCGTCGAAGTAGGCGTGGCTGGCGACGGTGACGTTGGCTCCGTTGACCACTCCCTCCACGCCGCGCCCGGCCAGGATGGAGACCTCCTGGGCCAGAGGGATTTCCAGGTGATTGGTCTGGGCCGCCTCCACGATCGCCCGCGCCAGGGGATGGGCGGATTGCGACTCGACCGCCGCCGCGTGCTGCAAGCCGCACCCGTCGGGGCACTCGCCGCAGGTGCAGACGTCAATGATGTCGGTGGCGACGGGGCGTCCCTCGGTCAGCGTGCCCGTCTTGTCGAAGGCGAACACCCGCACCCGACTCAACGCTTCCAGGTAGCGGCCTCCTTTGATGAGGACGCCCCGCGAGGCCCCGTTGGTCATCGCGCTGACCAGGCTGACCGGGGTCGAGATGACCAGCGCGCAGGGGCAGGCGATGATGAGCATCTGCAAGGCCCGCATCAGCCAGCCGTGCTCCCCCCAGAAGGGTTGACCGAGGAGCAGCGGCGGGGCGGCGGCCATCACCAGCGCGACGACGGCCACGCCGGGGGTATAGTAGCGGGCGAAGCGGTCTATGAACCGCTGCACCGGGGCCTGGCGGGAGCGGGCCTCCTGCACCAGAGCGATCATCCGGTTCAGGGTGTTGTCGGCGGCCAAGCGGGTGACTTCGACTTCCAGCGTTCCGGTGGTGTTGACGGTCCCGGCGAAGACCTCGTCCCCCGGCCGTTTCTCTACCGGCACGCTCTCGCCGGTGATGGGGGATTGATCCACCGCGCTTTCCCCGGTGAGCACTACCCCGTCCACGCTGACCCGGTCGCCGGCCCGCACCAGCACCCGGTCGCCGATGGTCAGGGATTCGACGGGCGTCTCCTCCGTTTGCCCGGAGGGGAGGATTTTTAGGGCGACGGGGGGAGCCAAATCCAACAGGCTTTCCAGCGCGGAGCGGGCCTGTTCCGCCGCGAAGTCCTCCAACGCCTCCCCCAGCGAGAAGAGCACCACGACGACGGCGGCCTCGGCCCACTCGCCGATGAGTCCCGCCCCGGTGACGGCGATGACCATCAGGGTGTTGATGCCCAGGCGGTGGGCCAGCCAGGTTTCCTGCCAGGCGTGGCGGGCGATGGGGTAGCCTCCGACGGCGATCGCGCCGGCGAAGGCCAGGGTGGGAAGCCAGGCCGGTATCCAGACCGCCCCCAGGGTCGCCCCCAGGCTCATCCCCAGTCCGGCGAGCAGCAGCAGCGCGGCGATGGCGGTGAGCCGCGTCTCCGGCTCGGTAGCGACGAATTGTAAAAACGACTTCAACCGCCCGGCGGCAGTTGAAGTCGTCGTCCCGGAGACGG
>JALWUZ010000370.1 GCA_027079895.1 Anaerolineae bacterium | reverse complement strand
ACGTTGTAAAGTGGCAAGCGGCCGTCCGCGCGGGAGACCGACTGCATGGCGTACCCCTCGTTGAGATACAGCCTGCGCTCACCACGGGTATCGACGACCTCCAGGTGATTGTCGCCGTCAATGTCCCCCAGGGCGACGGAGGAGTAGACGTTGTTCTTGGTAGCCACAGGCCAGCCGGGGACGTTGGTGCTGTCGCCGTTGATGGCCCAGACGGTGGCCTGGGAATAATCCGGCGCGGGGCCGCCCTCGCCCTCCCAGGGGGGGCTGTGGGTGCTGACGACGACCTCCAGTTGGCCGTCCTCGTCTATGTCGCCCAGGGCCGGGGTGCCCAGACCGCCGCGCAGGAGGTTGTCGCCGTTGTAGCGGTAGATCGGCCAGCCGGAGACCGCTTGCCCGTTGTGATGCCAGGCGTAGATGTGCCGGTCGAGGGAGAGGACGATGACTTCCATGTCGCCGTCGCCGTCTATGTCGCCGATGGCGGGGGAGCCTTCGATGCCGTCCCAGCAGCCGTCGGGGTCGCGTATCCCTTCGCCGCTGCCCAGGAAGTCGGTTTTGGGCTGCGGCCAGCCGGAGACGACGGAGAATGACCAGGGGGAGTCGGAGTTGTAGGTGTAGACCAGCACGCCGCCGTTCCGGTGGTAGGCCGGGCTGCCGCCGGTGGTGACGACGATCTCCAACTTGCCGTCGTTGTCCAAATCGCCGATGGCGACTGAGGAGCGGATGTCGCTCTTGTCGGTGGTCGCGCAGCCGCTGGGCGCACCGGCGGCGTTGAGGTCGGTCGCCGTCTGGCGCGACCAGGCCATTGACCAGGAGGAGCCATCGTAGGAGACGACGTAGAGCCAGCCATCGGTGTCGCCGATGACGATCTCCTCGTAGCCGTCGCCGTTGAAGTCGGCCGCCGCCGCGCTCGACTGGACGATGTAGCCGTTGATGCTGACGGTGTGGTCGGGGGAGTGATCGGTGGTAGGAGCGAGCGGCGGACGCCATCCCCCGCCGACGAGCGGCAGGAGCAGGACGACGAGCAGGAACAGAACGGTTGACAGGTGTAACTTGGACATAGTGTCCTCCTTCCCGCCCCGCAGTCTGCCGAAGGCCCGACGCCCAGGGGTTCACCCGCGCGTCGGTTTCGACACCAGAAGGTAGAAACGGTTGGTAGCGGCGGTCGGTTCGTGGCGCAGGCGAATCGGGTGGAAGAGGGCCGCGCCGGTGAGCCGGTCGCCGGCGTCGGACAGGCGGCGAAAGAGCCCGCGCCGCCCTCCGGGAGCGATGGAACGCGCGAAGCGGCGGCCCTGCCAGCGATAATCCCCGGCGAAGAACTGCTCCACGCGGGCGTCCGGCAGGGCGCGGATGAAGTTCGCGATCTCGTCCGGGGTGGGCAGGCCGTAGCGGACGTGCTCGCCGAGGTACGGGTGAGGATGTCCGTAGGCGGAGCGGTACAGGTCGTCCAGATGCCGCTCGTAGGCGCGGTGCTGTTCGCTGCCGAAGGGAGCGGCGACGATGAGACATCGCCGGGCGACCCGCGCTCCCTCGCGCAGGAACGGGACGCGCCGGGCCGGAGGCAGGTGCTCCAGGGTGTCCACGCTGACGACGGCGGCGAAGGAATCATCGGGGAAGGGGAGCGCGAGCCCGCTGCCGAGCAGGTGCCCCGTCCCGTCCGTGTTGATGGAGGTGACGCGGTAGGCGGGGAGGAAACGGGAGAGCAACCCCACCCGTCCGCCCACGTCCAACACTGTGACGGCGCGGTCGTCGCCGAGGGCGCGGCGCAGCAGGCGGGAGACGACGGCGTGCCGTTCGTAAAGGTCGTAAGGGAGCCAGCGCAACGGCCAGTTCATTCCTGAGCCTCTAGCGCGTCAAGGCGGGCCTTGAGGGCCTCGATCTCCTGCTGTTGGGCGGCGACCAGTCCTTGCAGCCAGAGGAGGCGGTCGCCGTAGGTCTGGTTGACCAGCGTCTGCCGCTGGGCCAGGCGGTTGATGTAGAACAGAACCAGGTTGTGCAGGGCCGTTTTCAGCCGCTGAAGCACCCTCCCGACGAGGGGCAGGCGGCTTTCCTGTACCTCCAGGCCGATGTGGAGGGCGTCGAAGCGCATTGCCGTCTCGATTTCGGCGGCGGGGCGGGCGTCGGCGGTGCGCTCCAGGGGAAGTATACCCGACCCGGCGGAGGTGTCAACGTCGGAGGGGGCGTCGTCCGGGCCGGAGGGGCGGGCAATGCGGCGCAGGTCGAGGCGGAGGGACTGGATCGCCGCCGCCGTCTCTTGGGCCAGGGTGAGCAGCATGTCGTCGAGCCGCAGGAGGTCGGCGAGGGCGCGGCGGATGTCCGCCTCACGACGGAGAGATGGGGCGGTCTGACCGCGCACCTGGTTGTAGTAGCGGCGGACGGCCAGTACCGCCCGTCCCAGGTCATCGTGGGTAATCGCGCTCTGGGCCAACTCGAACTGGATGTCCTGCAAGACGTCGTCTGCGGTCAGCATAGGGTCACTCCTGCTTTTTCGTGAGCACCTGACGGTACGCCTGGGCGAAGCGACGGGCCATCTCAAGGTAGGTGAACCGCTCCAAGAGCCGCTGCCGCCCGGCCAGCCCCATCTCGCGCAGACGCCGCGGGGACTGAAGGAGCGTCACCAGCGCGTCGGCCAGCGCGTCGGGCGAGTGCGGCTCCACCAGTAGGCCAGTGACGCCCTCCTCGACCACCTCCGGCACGCCCCCGCTGCGGCAGCCGATGACCGGCTTGGCGTAGTTCATCGCCTCCAGGTAGATCAGGCCAAAGGATTCGTAGAGCGAGGGGGCGATGAAGAGGTCACAGGAGCGGTACAGGCCGTTGAGTTCCTCATCGCTCACGCGGCCCAGGAAGCGGACGTGTGAGCCGTATTCCCCGTAACGGCGGGCGAAGTAGGTCGGGTAGTCCATCCCCTCCCGCTGCTGGAAGCCGTCGTGGTGGCTGTTGTCCTGTCCGGCGAGGAGGAAGCGGACGTTTTTCACCCGTTTCACCACCGCCGGGATGGCCGCGAACAGGTCGAGGATGCCCTTGCGCTGCTCCAATCGCCCGACGAAGAGGACGGTCAGGGTGTCGGGCGGGCGGTCGAGGTCGAAGGGGCGCGTCGCCTCGTCGGGGGCGGGGACGATGCCGTAGGGAACGATGGTGTACCGTCCGTCCAGGTCTGGCAGGTCGTAGAGGCGGCGCACGGTGGCGAGGGTAGCGGCGGTGTTGGGGAGCAGGTGGTCGGCCTGCCGCAGGAACAATTCCTCGACATCTCCCATCAGGCGGGCGTTGTCGTCGTGGAGGCCCTGCATGGCGGCGATTTGGCGGTAGGACGTGACCAGCCGCACGACGACCGGCAGGAGGCCGCCGACGGCCGTCACCAGTCCCTCGAACTGCCAGATGGGGGAGTCCACGATCTGGACGCCGTCGTTCCACAGGAGCCGCTTGACCCGCTCGTGGACGGCGTGGCTGTAGTTGAGTGTGTGGTACAGGGTGGGGTAGCGGCGGTAGCGGTCGTACCGTTCCAGGCGGTAGGGGATGCGGTGGACGTAGGCTCCATCGCGGAAGGTGACGGTCTCCCGCTCCCCCCGCGCGATGACGTGGACGGTGTGGCCCAACTCGAACAGCCCCCGCGCCATCAGGTGGGTCAGGCGGGCGATGCCGTCGAATTGGGCCGGCGGATAGGTCGCGCTCAGCAGGCAGATGCGCAGCGGTTCGCCCTCGGTCGGCGCGGGGCGCGGCTGGTGCCCGGTGAGCGGGTCAACAGCGGGGGGAGAGGGACGGTCAGGTTCGAGAAATGGTTGGAAGGCGGGTGTAGTTGACATCGAACGCTCTGCGGTCTGAATCAGGCGGCGCGGACGGAGGAGGCCGCCGAAAGCCCCTTCCAACGCACCGCGCACCTCCCCCAGCCGCATGCGCCAGAGTTGGGCCAACGAGATGTGCCCCTCCCGACGCAGTTGGCCGTACCAAATCCAATGGCCGTGGAAGAGGTGGAGGCTGCGGAGGAGGATCGCTTGGGGCGGGTCGCCGGCCGCCCGCCCGTTCTTGATGCTGAAGTAGACGCCGGAGCGGGTCTGGAGCCACCATCGGGCGGCGTAGGTGTAGATCACCCGGTGGCGGCTGGAGGCCGGGACGTGGTAGACCGGAGACTCCCGAACCGGATGGATGGTGTATCCGGCGTTGACCAGGCGGAGCATGACGTCCGCTTCCTCGGCGATGTAAACGTAGAACTCGTCGAAGCCGCCGACGGCCAGCAGCGCTCGACGGCGGAAGGCCATGTTGGTGCCCATCATCCGCGCTACCCACTGCCGCCCGTCGCCGGGGGGGACGATCTGCTCCAGGTAGGAGTCGCGCACCACCTCCTGCTCGAAGAGGGAGGAGGTGAGGCCTAGGCGGTGTTGAACCACCGGGCGGATGGGATGTACCAAGTATACCACACCGCCGGTAGCGTCCAAGTCCGGGTTTCGGAAGAGGTGGGCCAGTTGGGCCAGCCAGTGGCGGGCGGGGACGGCGTCGTCGTCAATGTAGGCCACGATGTCCCCGGCGGCGGCGCGGAGGCCGATGTTGCGCGATTGGCTCAAGTTGGCCTGCGGACAGCGCAGCACCCGCACCCGCCCGGCGTACTCGGAGAGCATGTCCAGGGTATCGTCGTGGGTAGGGCCGACGACGACGATGACCTCGAAGTGCGGGTATGACTGGTGTTCCAGGGAGCGGAGGAGTGTCCGCAGGGGGCCGGCGCGGTCGGTGGTGTTGATGATGAGGGAGATGGTGAGAGGTGCGTCGGTCATAGGCTGCTCTCTGTCCCAGGCCCCTCGTCCCCCTCGCCGACGGCGTGCCCGCTCCGCGCCACCTCCGCCCGCAACAGCAATACCTCTTGCGTCAGCGCGTTGAGCAGTTGGAGCGTGTCCCGGTTGACCTGATTCTGCTGGGTGACGATGGGTTCGATGTACCAGCGGAGCATGCGGCGGACGAGTTTCTGCCAGGCCGCTTTCAGTTTGGGCCACGCGCCCGGCGGCCACTCCGGCCAAGCGATGGGCAGGTGGGGGTTGACCTCCACTTTCAGCAGCGAGAGGGTGGAGGTCAGCATCCCCAGGAGCGGTTGGAGGGCGGGGTCGCTCTCGTCGGCGGACAGCCAGCGGGCCAGCAGGCCGCGCAGAGCCTCGTCGGAGGTGGGAGCCAGGTAGCGGGGGGTGACGGGCTGGAAGGAGGGCAGGCATGCAGTCCGCAGGCGGGTCAGTACCTCGGTCAGCGTGCGGCGGGAGCGTGCCTCGTCCGGCTCGACCCCCAGCCGCCGCCGCCAGGCGGCCAGGTCGTCAACGTCCAGCAGCGTCTTGAGGTAGACGAAATCCATCACGCCGTAGGCAAAGGTGGCAAAGGCGGTACGCTGCTCGCGCAGTTCCCGCAGCCACTCGGCCTCGGCTTCGACGAAGGCGGTGCGCAGACGCTCGTCGGGCCAGAATTTGGCGACGAAGCGCAGCCGCCCCAGGAGGTAACTCAAGATGCGGTGGGGGGCGACCTCGGTCAGGGTGGAGGATTCGTGGTGAATCGAGACCGCCTGGGGGGCGTAGCAGACCCGCCAGTTGGCCAGCCGCGCCCGGAAGCACAGGTCGGGGTCCTCGTAGTTGATGGGGAAGTAGCCCTCGTCCTCGAAGCCGATTTGCACCAGCACCTCCCGGCGCAGGGCGAGGGCCGCGCCGGTGGCGAAGTCGGTGTCGCGGATGCGGGTGTCGTCGGGGTCGTCGGGGGCGTGCTCGGCGATGTGGCTCGACGTGCCGCGCAGGGGGTCAATGCGCCCTCCGCCGTACTGCACCGTGCCGTCGGGGTAGAGCAGTTTGCCGCCCACGATGCCGATGCGGGGGTCGCTCTCGAAGGCGGCGACCAATTGAGCCAGCCAATCGGGGCGCGGCTCGGTGTCCACGTTGGTCAGCACCAGGATGTCCCCCCTGGCGGCCCGCAGACCGACGTTGTTCCCGCCGGCGACGCCCAGGTTCTCCCCGGTGCGGATGAGGTGGACGTGGGGGAAGTCACGGGCGACGATCGCGGCGGTGCGGTCGGGGGAGCCGTTGTCCACGACGATGATTTCTCCCGCCGGATAGGTCTGGCGGTTGAGGGCCTCCAGGCAGGCGGCGACGAATTTCTCGCCCCCCCAACCGAGGATGATGACGGAAACGGTGGGTGACATCGCATGACTCACAGGAAACACAGGGACTCCAGGACTCCAATCACGTACTTGGAGTTACGCACTACCGGGATGGGGAACGATGAGAGCAGGTCGGACACCCGCCGGTGGTGGCGGGGAGACGCTTTCACCTCCACGACCAGGTAACTGGGGGTAGGGGAGCGCAGTCTCAAGTTGGGGACGAGGTGGGTCAGTTGCTCGTAGGCGGCCTGCCGGTAGTCGAGCGTCACTCTCAGTTGCCGGTCCGCCGATTCGTAATACTCCCGCATGTAGCCGTTGAGCAGCACCGGGCGGGACATCTGGGCTAGCCAGAGGGCGAATGGGCCCTCCGCCCGCGCCCGCATGCGGGACACGATCTCCTCCCAGGTGGTCGTGGTCAGGTCGTAGGTGTCCGGGAGCGGATGGTACTCTTTCCAGCCCAGGTAGTTCGACTTGCGCTTGAGTTCCAGTCGCCCCCGGACGGAGGTATAGTCCGTCCCGTACCAGCGGAAGCGCAGTTTCCGCCGCTCGCCGGTGCCGATGAGGTTGTCGTCCAGGGACTCGACGGACAGGGTGTCGAAGTAGAGGCTGTTCACCTGCCGGGGCGGATAGGCCTCGAAGAAAGCCTCCGGGTGGAGGTCGAGCCAGACCCGCACGTCGGGCAGGTAAGCCTCGTCGCAGGTCAATTTTATCTCGTAACGGGGGTCGGTCGCTGTCACTGCCCGATCACCATCGCGCCCAGAGGGATGGCACCGTTAGGCAGCATCACGCCGTCGAGCCGGTGGACGGGCAGACGCTCGCCGGTCTGCCAGAGATACAGCCCGATGACGACCTGGTACCGGCCTGGCGGTAAGTCCGGCGGCAGGGGGACGGTGTGCAGGTCTTCGATCAGTTCTCCGACCTCCCAGCCGGTCGTGGGCCGGTCGCCGTCCTGGGGCATGTTGTCCCTCTGGGCCGCCAGGTTGCCGTCGTCGTCCAGGATGTGGACGAAGACGGTGTAATCGTGTTCCAGGGGGGCGTCCGACTGCCAGTAAAGCGTGAGGCGGGCCGCGCCGTCGTCTTGGGTCAGGTCGTAGCCCACCAGCCGGATGGCGTCGCCCAGGCGATAGTTCAGGGGGTGCATCCGGGCCAGGGCCTCCATCCGGCGGTACAGGTCGCTCACGTCCAGGTCGGCGGCCGGGGCGGGGCGTCCGTTGACCTGGACGCTGCTGCCGGTCTGTACCAACGTCTGGGGGGAGTGATCCTCGAAGGTGACGTAGGAGGCGGTGAGGCTGGCCGGGCCGTACTCCATCTTTTTGAGGTAGGCCGCCAGGCCCGCCACCCAGGCGCGGGCGATGGCCGCCTTCTCGACCGTGACGCTGGACAGGTCTTTGGCGGCGACCGCTATCCCGATGTCGGCGGCGTGGAGGTCGTTCACCGTCACGATGCTTCCCTCGCCGGCCGATATGCCCTTGTCGTAGACCCGGAGCAGGTTGACGCCCTCGACGGTGATCTGGCTGCCGCTGACGTCAATGCCGTCACCGCGGACATCGTGGAAGGAGCAGTCTTGGACCCGGCCCTGCACGAAGTCGCCGTCGAAGGCGTCGGAGGCCGCGTTGCCGAACTCCGAATCGGCGAACTCGAAGCGGGAACGCACCACGTTGATGGTGTCCTCGGCGACGGAGTCGAGCAGGCGGGAGGAGGTCATGATGACAGGGCTCTCGTAGAAAGTGACCCCGCCGGTGGTCATCCAGCCGTCCCGGCTGATGCCGCTGGTGGCGCGGATTTCGACATTGTGGAGGGCGGATGGCACGTCGTCCCCGGCCTGGAGCACCACTATTCCCCCCCAGGTGTCCAGGGCGGGTGCAAAGGTGATACTGCCCACCTCCGGGCCGCGCAGCAGCAACGGGCCGTTGGAGAACAGGATGGCGCCAGGCGCGAAAGTGAGCGTGACCGGCTCCGTCCCCCACAGCCCGTACCCATCCGGCAGAATCAGGTCGCCCGTCACCTGCCAGTCGCCCGAACGGAGTTCCAGGAAGTGGTCTTGTTCGGCCGGCTTCAGGAACGGGTAGCGGGCGAGGGCCTCGGCCACCGTCGGGCGCGGCGGCAACAGGGGGTGCGACAGGGCCGCCGGGTAGTCGTTCCGCACGTCAACGACGACGGTGTCGGTCACGCCGTACAGGCTGGTCACGAGTTGGAGGGTCGGGGAGAGAGAAGCGGCCGCGGTGAGCGGGCGAGAGGGGAGTATGGAGGACGGCACGCGCAGCGTCAGGTAACGCATACGCTGTTCCATTTCCCTGCGCAGCACGATCTCAGGCAATGCCCCGGTGTGGAGCAGGTGTTCGGTGTCCGTGATCCAGGAGGGTGAGATAGGGATGTCACGCCCGGCGACCCGTAGGCTGCGCAGGACGACCGGGTATTGCAAGATGTTGCCGACCTGCAACTCAACCTCATCCGCGTCACGGGCCACCTGGTAGGCGTAGACTGTCTGGGGCGGGTGGAGGGCATCGAGCAGCATCTCCTGACGGGTCGCCAGCGTGTCCCAGGGAGGTTGCAGGTGCTCCAAGTCGAACTCCTGAGACAGCACCGCGCGGTAATGCTCGAATTGGGACTCGTAGGCATCCCGCAACTCGGCCAGGTAGTCAGGCCGGGCGATACGGGCGACCTCTTGGACGTAGGCCCGCATAATCCCCAGGTCGTCGTACTGGGAGAGGTCTACGAAGTGTGAGTAGACGGGTTCCAGAGGCAGGTTGTCGTAACCAATCGGCTCCAAGCGCGTGGTCAGGGGGTTGTAGTAGTAACGCGCGTTGTGCCAGGCGATACCGTGACGCGCTCCCCATAGATTGATGTGGGCCAGATAGCGGCCCGTCAACTCGGCGTCGAAGACCTGCCCGGTGGATAGTTTCCCCGCCTGCCAGCCGCGCAACAGCCCCAGAGCGGCCTCGCCCTGGGCGCTCAGGACGGGGTCGGCGGCGATTTTGTTGGTGCCGAAGGCGTCCACCTCGGCGAAGGCCGGCAGTTCGAATGTGGCCGCGATGGGGTCCACGGAGTACTTCCAGGACTCGTCCTCCCCGCCGAACAGAGCCCGCCGCCGCCAGAACAGGTCCTCGTCGAAACGGACGATCACTCCCTCCCGCCTCCCCTGGGATTCGAGCAGTTCTTTGGAGAAACTCTCCTCCAGGGCGTATATCCCCCAGTCCTCCCCGTTGACGGTCAGATTGACGAAGGAGTAGCGGGGGGCCAGGATACCGGCCCGGCGCAAGTCCTCCAGGAACAGCCACTCGTTCAGGTAGAGGCGCGTGGCCGGAGATTGGAGGGAGAACGAGCGCATTCCAAAGAGCGCGGTTCCGCGCCGGGTCTTGACCCGGAACGACCACTTGTTCTCTCCCAGGTGGTCGAGCCAGTCGCCCTTGAGACGAATCCGCACGGGGAGGGTGTCGTCGCGGTACCGAATCTGGGCCCTGACCCAGTCGTCGTCGTCCACCAGCAGGATGCCGCGCTGCAACGCCTCCTCCCGCTGGGCGGCCAACGCCTGGTACTCCTCGAAGCCGATGTCGAGGTACAACGTCGGCAGGTCGTTGCTCTTCAGGGCCTGCTCCGTGGTGGATTGCGTCTCGGCGGCCAGGGACTCGGCCACGGCTTTCGTCAGGGGGTCTATCACCCGCCAGCCGCCCACCTTGTACCCCAGAGCCAGGGCCAGCGTCAATCCAAAGCCGACGGCGGCCGCCAGCAGGAATTGTCGAACTCCGTCCGCCGACCGCAGCCAGAGCCGGGTCCTGTCCCAAAAGCGGGCGTGCGTCTCCTGGGTACTCCGTATGCGCATTTCAGACTCCCGGCATGCTGCTCTGGTCAATGAAACTGAAGGAGCAGGCCGGAATCGCCTCTGTCAACTCATTCACCAGTCGCTGGAGGGTGTTTTGGTCTTTGCAATCGAGGAGGTAGGTGAGTTGCAGGGTGCGGTCGTGGCGGTCGAGGCGGCGCATATCAACCAGGCGGACGTTCCGGGCCAGAATCTCGTTCACGGTGGCGAGCGTGTTCCCCTTGTCCTCGCCCTCCGGAGTCTGGATGTTCAGGTACAGGTTCTTCCGGCCGGCGCGGGGAGCCAGCAGGCGGATGGCGACCAGCAAGGCGGTGATGACCAGCACCGCTATCACCGTCGGCACCCGCTGGTCCGCCCCCAGTCCGAGCCCGATGGCGATCGCCAGGAACAGGTAGATCAGTTCCTCCGGGTCTTTGATGGCGGTGCGGAAACGCACGATGGAGAGCGCACCGACCAATCCCAGGGAGAGGGCCAGGGAAGCCTTGACGACCGAAATCACCAAGATGGTGATCAGGGATAGAATCGGCAGCAGACGGGCAAACTTGACCCTGTTTGAGAGGGCCTCCCCGAAACGGGCGTAATACCAGGCCACCCCGGCCGAGAGCAGGAGGCCCAGGAGGAGATTGAACACCAACGCCACTGTCGAGAGCGGTTCAGGAGTCAAAAGTTGATCCATCGCGTACTCACCTCTACTTCCCAAATGTGGAGATCGCGTCCAGCCTCTGGATGATCTTGCGGGCCATCGCCTCCTTGCCGTACCAGCGTTCGATGTCCCGCGCGGCCCGCGCCCCTTTCTGGGCCGCCTCCGCGCGGTTCTCGAAGACGCGGCGCATCAGGTAGGCGGCGTGATCCAGGTCGGGGTCGGCCCAGACGTTCCCCTTCTTGTACGGCCCGTAGTCCTCCGTCAACTCGACCAGGTCGTACATCACCGGGTAACTGTTGGAGACGTTCATGAAGTCGGTGTTGCCGGCGTAGTCGGTGGCGATGACCGGCTTGCCCATGTGCATCGCTTCGGCGATGGTCATGCCGAAACCCTCCGAGCGGTGCAGGGAGATGTAGGCGTCGCAGGCGGCAAACAGGCTGTCCAACTCCGGGCGGTCGAGATAGCCGTCAATCAGCACGCCGGAGACGGCGGCGAGGGCTTCTTCCAACGGGGCCCGATACTCCGGGAACATGTCCAATTTGGTCACTTTGATGACCAACGTCGTCTCCGGGAAGCGCGGCCCGAAGGCCCGCCGGTAGGCCTCGATGGCTCCCAGCGGGTTCTTGCGCTCGAAGATGCTCAGCATGTCGAAGGCGAACAGGAAGATGAACCGGTCATCCGGCAGCCCCAACGCGGCGCGGGTGACGCCGCCAGGGGGACGCCGATCCATCTCCACCCCCATAATGACGACCGGGATGGGGGAGACGTGGGCCAGCGTGTTCTGCACGAAGCGGCTGCCCACCCAGACCTCGTCCAGATAGTCGAAACGGCCCCGCCACTCCTCTGGGAAACTGTCCAGTTCCCACGCCCAGTAGCCGATGTTGTACTTACCGGCGAAGAAATCCGCGCCCAGTTCGTTGTAGACCACTTCCATCTGGTCGGCGTTCACGTAGAACAGGTTGATGTCATACGGATGTCCCTGGGGCAGATGGAGCACCGAGTCGTCGTTCTGGCGGGCGTGATAACTCTTGACCATCGTCCAGGCCAGCGGGAAATCGTGGTGGTGGAGGGCGCGGATGGTCGCCCGTGCGCTCTCGCCGACGCCGGTCTCATCGCGCAGATAGCCGATGACGTTCACCCCCCGCCGGGCCGGCCGTGTACTCCCGGCCGGAGAAGCCGCCGGCGGGGAGGCGGCCGGTGGAGCCGTCGAACCGGTGAAGAGCCGACGGATGCGGCCTACCATCCGCTGCCCCAGGATGCGCTCCACGCGCCACCCGATGCCCGTGCGGAACAGCCAGGCGGTGAAAGAACGGTAGATGCTTTCCACCCGGCCGTGAGCGGGGAGTTTAGCCAGCGGCGCGGCCAGGGGGCGGACGAAGAACTCATCTATGTTCAGTTCCTCTTTCCCGTGCTCGACGAACCAGCGAGCGAACCCTACCCGGTCCCGCCCCAGGACATCGGGGAAGACGCGCTGCACGTCGGGCCTCCGGTGGTACACCTCCATCGCAAGGCGGGTAATCGGCAGGACGCGGGAGTCGTCCACCGGCTCGTTGAGCCAGTCCAGCAGGGCCGGGATGAACTCTTTCCCCGCGGCGACTCCGGGCGGTTCCCAGGCCGGGTCGCTCACCTCGACCCGACGCCACAGGGCCCGCGCCACATCCGGCAACTCCACCCCGGCGACGTGGCGCCCGCTGTAGGCGTAGGGCCAGTTCTTGACCGTGTCGTACCCGTTGGCACGCAGCCGCTCCACGTACCCGTCGAAGAGGGTCTTGACCACCGGCAGGTCGTCGAACTCGTAGCGGGTCTGATGCTTGGAGAGCACGGCGGGCCGGTCGGGCGAAAAGCCGCTGAAATGGTAGAACTTGAGCGGCACGCCGTTCACCAGGTACTCCCCGTCCTCCAACGTCACGTGGCGGTGGTACAGGTTCCAGTAGGCCACGTTGCAGCCCGGGTCGCGGTGGATGTGGACGCTGGAAAAGCGGCCCGGCACCAAGTCCACCCAGCGCTGATCCACGAACAACCCCTCGCCGAAGGCCACAGCGCAGTACTTGAACATCTTGCCCTGCCACCAGCGCAGGAGTTCCTCCGTCTGTGGGTGACGCGATAGGCCGATGAACCCCAGGTTGTACGTCCCGGCCCGCAAAATCGTCAACTCGTTGGGCAGAAATTCGTCATCCAACGGGCCCGTCAGATGCGGTGTCAGGACGATGGCGTGGGTCTCCAACGCCCGCCAGATCTCATCCACCGGACGGTAGAAGTAGATGTCGGGGTCGAAGTAGCAGATACGTTCGTGCCGGTAGTTCTCGAAGAGGTACCCCAGGAAGAAGGGTTTTACAGCAGTGCTGAGTTCGAGCACCGTGTAGCGAAACGCGAGGAGGTCGAGGTTGGGGATGCCGATCTCGTCCACCAACACGGTGGTGAACGTCTCCTGATCCGGGTCGTAGTAGCCGTCCGGCTTGTCCACCATCAGGGCGAAAACGCGCCCCCCCGGATGATGCTCCAGAAACGACTCGGTGAGACAGCGGACTTGCGCCAGGTAGTTCTTGGCCGCGATCGTGCAAATCACCGGAACGCTCATACTCAACCCTCAACTTCGCAAGAGGTTCTCGTACACCGCGACGGTCTTCTCCGCCGTGGCCCGCCAACTGAAACGCGCGGCTCGCTCCACTCCCAGCCGTCCCAACCGCTCCCTCAAGCGACCGTCCTCCAACAACTCCACCATCGCCTCCGCAATCCTTTCCACGTCGTAAGGGTCCACCAGCGCGCCGGCCTCCCCCACGACTTCCGGCAGCGAGGAGACGTTGCCGGCAATGACGGGGGTGCCGCAGGCCATCGCCTCCAACGCCGGCAACCCGAACCCTTCGTAGAGGGAGGGATACACGAACATCAGCGCCCCGTTGTAGAGGGCCGGCAACAGGCTCGACTCCACCCGTCCCAGGAACATCACATCGTCTCTGAAATCGAGCACGTCCGCCTGCGCAAACACATCGTCGTACTGCCAGCCGCGCATCCCGACCTGCACCAGTTTGATGGTCTGCCCCGGCGTCCGATGGCGCATGCGGTCATATGCCTGCAACAAGCGCACCAAGTTCTTGCGGGGTTCGATGGTGCCCAGGTTCAAGATGTAGTTTTGGGGAGACAGTCCCCATGCCTTCAGCGTCTCTGCCACATACTCGCGGGGCAGGGGGCGGTAGGCTGGATCCACGCCGCCATAAATCACGAACACCCGGTCCGGGTCCAGCCCCAGGTGTTCGATGGCATCACGCCGTGCGCTTTCGGAGATGGTGATCACCGCGTCGGCGTGCTTTTGGACAAAACGGTGCTTGGCGGCCTGGGCCCGTCGAACCAGGGGAGTGTGATACGCGGGGAAGATGATGGCCGTCAGGTCATACAAGGTGGCGACGTTCTTGGCGTGAGGAAGCGCACAATGCACCACGTCGGAGGAGTGGAACAAGGCCACGTCGGACAGGTGACGGCGCAACCGTCTGTTCATCTCGAAGTAAGACAACTGCCGCCACCGGTCGGCGAGCAGGTCATCAACGCGCCTGGCCCACGTGGTCAAGCCGCGTCTCTGAACGAATCCCACCCGCTCCAAGCGGCGGTGTTTGAGCCCCGTTACCCGCCGCACCTCGACGCCGGTCGAGAGCAACTCTTTCACTTCCGGCGGGTCGTTACGCGCCCACTCTCCTACCGGGAAATAGTCCACCAGCACCAAGTCGTGCTCCGTAGGCAGGGACAGCATCGCCCGAAGCAGGTTGTAGCGGTAGTAAAACACCCCGGCCCCGGCGATGTAGAGCACGCTAATGTCCACTGCGATCTTCACCTGACCACTCCGCTATTTTCGCCGCCAGAAGCGCGTTCTCGTCCGCCAGATCCAGCAGTTTGTTCTCCATCGCTGTGAGATAGCGTTCTAGCATTGCCTCCTGCTTCCTGATGGCCATCGCCTGCCGCCGGTTGACCATCTCCTGCTGCCAATTGACCTCCTCCTGCTGCCGATTGACCTCCTGTTGCCGCCGGTTGACCTCCTCCTGTTGCCGATTGAGCATCGCCTGCCGCTGATTGATCTCGTTCTGCTGACGGAGCAGGTGGCGAATCGCCCACCGGGCGGCGACCCCGTACCAGGCATCCCGCAGGCGGGCGACGAGTGGGCCAATGACGGGTGTCTCGCTGTGAAACTCGTACTCCGTCAGGGCAGGGGGCTCGAAGACCTCCGTGTGGACACTATCGCCCCCCGTCGGCGGCGACTCGGCCTCCAACTCCGCCGTCACTTGGGACACGAAGGCTTCCATCTCCGCCGTCACCCGTTCCTTGACCCCCTGCCACTCGGCGTTCCAGGCCCGCGAGTGCAGCCGTTGGAGAAGGCGCACTATCTCTCTGATGGTCGGCTCATCGGCCTGCCAACTCCGCCGCAGCACCGCCGGAGACTGAGCGATGGCCTCCAGGTAAGCCCGGCACAGAGGCCGGCTGCCCAATTCGGCGATGAGGGAGGGTTGATGACGCTCCTCCGCCGGGCCGAACTGGGCCAGAAACCGCTCTGGCGGGAGGTGTTTCAACACAAAACGCAACCGCCCCCGATGGTGCGCCTCCCACCGTTCGCGGGGGTCGCGCTGCGCTCCGCTCTCCTGATGCACGAGCACCGCCTCCGGTGTGTACCAGACCTCGTAACCGGCCTGGTCCGCCCGGACGCAGAAGTCGGTGTCCTCGAAGTAGCCCGGCCAGAAGCCCTCGTCCAACAACCCCACCGTGTCGAGCACCGACCGCCGGAGCGCCATCGAGGCCCCGGTGACGAAGTCCACCGGGCGCGGCTCGTCCCAGCGGCCATCGTCCGGCTCGTGATGGCCGTAGTGGTAGGTCAATCCCAACGGCCACTCGATCCACCCTCCGGCGTGTTGCACCGTCTGGCCGTCGGGGTACAGAATCTTGCAGCCCACTACCCCCACTCGCTCGGCGTCGAACATCCTCACCAGGGCCGCCAACCAGCCCGGTCGCACGGCCGTATCTTGGTTCAGGAGCACCAAGATGGCGCCCCGAGCCGCTCGCAGGCCCACGTTGCACGCCCCGGCGAAGCCCAGGTTGTGCTCGTTGCGCAGCAAACGCACTTGGGGATAGTGCCGGGACACGAGGTCGGCGGAATCGTCCGGCGAGTGGTCGTCCACCACGAGTACCTCGAACTGTATCCCCTCTTGGGCCAGGACGGCGTCCAGGCAACCCGGCAGGAACTCCCGACCGTTCCAAGCCGGTATGATGACCGAAGCCTCTACCTGTCTAGTCGGCATGCTGGCGCCCTCTCACCACGGCTCCGACGCGATGCACCCACCGCATGAACCGGATAAACCGCCCGCTCTCGTACCCGGCTATCACATCCCGCAACCGGGCGATCTCCATCTCCTGCTCGCGACAGTCACCGCCCGCCGACGGCAACCGTCCTTTGTCCGGGGCACGGCGGGGATGGCGGCAGAAGCGCACTAAAGGCTCCGCCCCGCTCTCCCAGGTCAACCCGGCCCGCGCCGCCTCGAACTGCTCCGCAAACGCCGCCCGTGGCCGTTCCAACAGGCGTAACAGAGCAGAGGCTACCCCGGCGTCGTCCTCGTAGTCCACCGCCTCTCCCAGCCCGCGGCCCACGACGTATTCACCGATGGCGTCGCCCCGCGTCAACACCATCGGCAGCCCGGCCCAGATGTAATCCAGCACCCGACTACGGAAGGCCAGTCGGGTTTCGATGGAGTCGAAGTGGAGCGACAACCCCACATCCGCTTCGAGCAGGTAATCGGGCCACTCCTCGTAAGGCACCCAGTCGCCGAAGAAGACTCCCCGCCCGGTGAGCCCCAGTTCATCGGCCAGCGCGAGGGCGGCCTGGTGCATCGGCATATCGGGGACCGTCTCCGCGTTGGGGTGGCGTGTACCCGGAAAGACCAGTTTCACGTCCTGCCGCCGCTGCCAAATCCGCCCCAGGGCTCTGATGGCGGTGAGCGGGTCCAGCCACTGCCACAGCCCGCCGCCCCACAGCACCACCCGGTCGTCCGTGCCGATGCCGGGCCAAACCCCCTTGAGCACCGGCCGCCGGTGTCGCGGCGGGGCAGACGGCATGCCGAACGGCACTACATCCACCAATCGCCGCAGCGAGCGATCCTCCCCGAAGGTGTGGACGTTGACCCGCCCGTTGGCTTCCAACAGCCCCAGCCACCAGTCCCGCTGCCGCTCACCGGCGCAGATGAAAAAATCACCGGCGCGGCACTGCATACGCAGGACACGCTCCCGGTCGAGATGGCGGGCCTCGTGCTCCGGCGTCCCGGCGAACAGTTCCAGCGTCTCCAACGGATGCGGGTCGTACCCATCCACCACGAGGGGCATGCCGCACTCCTCGATAGCAGGGAACATCGCCAGCACGTCGCCGCACAGCAGGATGACCGTGGCCCGTTCGACCGCCGGGGCGAGGGAGTCCCAATCGCCGGGCCGGTAGGGCCACAACCCCACCCGCTCCGCCGACGGCGTTATCCCGATCTCCCCCGGCGCGGCGAGGGTGACGGTGAAATGACGCCCCAGCACGTGGGCCAGTTCCCAGTAGCGGATTCCCGGCCCGGCCATCCGGGAGCCGACCACGTCGTGGCTGATGATCAACACATGGGGCATTGTCCGCGCATTCCGTCCACTCGACGTGCCTGCCCGCGCCACCGTCCGCGCGAGAGCGGCAGAAGGATACCCCAGTGAAGGCAATCTGTCAAGTGGCGGTTCCGCGAGGCGGGATTTCCGATAGGTGGCCGTAGTCGCCGCCGCCGGTAATTCGCGTGCCCGCCGCTTGACAAAGCGGCCTGTTTGCGGATAATTAGGCCATCATAGGCCAAAGGCGATGACGGAGAGGAGTAAGCGGGGGGAGACCGACAGGGAGGCGGGGTCGTGGACTGAGAGCCCCGCCCGGCGGAAGCCCGCCGAAGTTCGCTCCTGAGCCGACGGGTGAAACCGGTTATGGCAAGTAGCCCGCTCCGCCAGCCCGGCGTTATCGGGGCAGCCGATCGCGCTTTCGTGCGCCGTCGGTGGAACGAGTTGGCTCCCCACCAGGGGAGCAAGCGGGGTGGTACCGCGGGAGTGTGCGCTCTCGTCCCTGTGAGGACGGGAGCGTTTCTGTTACGGGCGTCGGACACGCGCCCGACGAAATCTTGCCGCTGGAGGAGAGAGGCTATGTTGGAACGTCTGAAAGAGTTGGAGCAGGAGGCCCGCGCCGCGTTGGAGGCGGTCGCCGACGACGCCGGCCTGCGGGAGTGGAACCGCCGTTACCTGGGACGGAAGAAGGGGCGGCTGAACGAGATGCTGCGCTCCGTGCGCGACCTGCCCAAAGAGGAGCGTCCCACCTTTGGGCAGGCGGCGAACAAACTCAAGGAGGCCCTGGAGACGGCCTTCCGCGAGAAGGCGGAGTTGCTGCGA
>JALWUZ010000369.1 GCA_027079895.1 Anaerolineae bacterium | reverse complement strand
ATCTACGACCACTTCGGCGACATGCGCCCGTCGCCGAAGTGGTCGTAGATTGCCTCCACGTCCACGGTGACGACTTGCAGCCCCTGGGCGGCGCGGTGGTCGGCGAGGGGGGCGATGGCGGTCGCAAACTGGGGATGGGTGATGATGACGTAGTCCGCTCCCCCACCGGCGGGGTCGGACAGGTCTTTGGCGGCGATGATGCCCGCCGGTTGGTGAACGTCGGCGGTGATGAGGTACTCGGCGGGGACGGTGTCGCCGTCGCCGACGGTGATGCGGCCGCCGTCGCTCGTCCAGCCGGTGACGATGCGGGGCGCGGCCGGGTCGGTGACGTCGTAGACGGCAGGGGTGAGGCCGTCGAAGCCGGCGACGGTGTAGGCATGAGGGGTGTCCTCTCCCCGGAAGCGGGCCGTGCCGCCACTGACCGCGCTCAGGCCGTAGGTGAGGGCGGCGGCGTCCATCCACATCCCCTCGATGGGGTCGCCGGTGTCGCCGGGCAGTTCGAGGAGCAGGGTGTTGTCTCCGGCCTGGAGGGCCCCGGCGGGGATGGAGAAGGTGGCGGTGTAGGGAGTCTTCCCCTCCCACCAGCCGTCGCCGAGGAGGTGGCCGTTGAGGGTGAAGCGGACGTGGTGGTCGGGGTCAGGCCAGGCGCGGGTGGTGCCTTGGAGCCAGACGGCGATCTGGCCCGCGTCGGAGGTGGGGGTCTCCAGGTGGATGGGGAAGGTGGCGGTGAGGACGTCGGGCTGGCGCAGCAGTTGCCAGAACCAGTGGCCGCCGTCCCGTCCGGGGTGGAGGGAGTCGTAGGAGTAGTTCTCCTCGGCCTGGGCGGTGGCCCAGGGGACGCCGGCCGTCAGAGAGGCCGGGTCGCCGGAGCGGGAGGCCATGCGGAGGCCGGGCGCACCTCCCCAGGAGAGCCAGTAGACATCGTAGCGGGCGTAGCGGGTGAGGGCGGGGCGGGCGTTTTCCAGCCGCGCCTTTTGCAACATGCGGATGCGCTCGGCGGTGGCCGGGTGGGTGCTGAACAGGCCGGCCAGGGTGCCTTCGTGGCCGCCTGCGTCTTTCTTCCGCATGCGGCGGAAAAAGGCGACCAGGCATGAGACGGTCCAGACGACGGCGAGGTTGAACAGCCCCCACCATATGAGCGCGCCGGTCCAGATGTGCCATGGGACTTTGCCGGATGCCGTCCCCTCGAAGAATGCGCGAATAGCCGATTCGGAGCGTGGCAGCCAAAAATCCGGATACATTGCAAACAGTTCGCGCCAATGGTTGACATCGGTGCCATAGTAGTGGGCCACGAGCAGATAGTGAATGATGTAGGCGGCGCGGTCCATGGAAAGGGTGATGCAGCAGGCGGCATAGATGAGAAAGAGCTCGCCGCGCGTAAGGGGCCTGACGAAGGCATAACGCTGGGAGAGCGCGTGGAGGAGCTTGTTTGCGCCGTACAGGAACAGCAGGAACATCAGGGCGGGGACGGGCGGGACGACGTAGGGGACCCAATTAATGCGGACGAA
>JALWUZ010000368.1 GCA_027079895.1 Anaerolineae bacterium | reverse complement strand
GGTCGGGGGGATGGGGGAACTTTCGGGGAGCACCACCTCTTCCCCCTGCCCCCACGTCCACGCGCCGAGGGTCAGGAGGGCCAGCCCCAGGAGCAGGAGCCGCACGCCGTCACGTCTCCGCGCGGAATCCATTGGTGTGTCGCCCGCTAAGGCTTCTCCATCTGCTGGATGGCGTCGAAGGCCGGGCGGGGCATACCCTGGAAATCAATCAGCGCGTAGGGAGCGTTCGGGTCCTCCGGGCCCCATCCCAGTTGAGAGTAGTTCAGGTTCCACAGGAAAGCCAGTTTGACGAAACCCCACTGCCGCATCAACTGGAACGCTTCCACGTCCCACTGCGCTTGCTCCTCCAGCGTGTTGTCCAGCGCGAACTCGAAGCCCGGCGGGTAGCCGTCGAACCCCTCCGCCGAAGCCCAGCCGAACTCGGTGACGCAGAGCGGCTTATCGCTGCCCGCCGCCGCGATGCGGTCGTGATAGCCCCACAGGGTGGACTTGAACGACCAACTGTGGTCGGGGTTGTCGAAGGGGCCGCGAAACTGGGCCGTCGGGTCGTCGTACCCCTCGTCCCAGGCCACGTCCGGCGGCATGTTGATGCCGTTGTGGTGCGCCCCGACGCAATCGCAGTAGTTCAGGAACCCGGCGGCGATCATCCGCTCCATGTAGACGAAATCGTCCATGATGATGGGGCGACCGGTGGGCGGGCAGTCCGGGTAAGGCTCGTTGCAGTTCAACCCCGTCGGCGAGAGGGCCCCGCTGATGACGATGATGTTGGGGTCACGGCTCTTGATGGCCTGGTAGGAGAGCCGGAGCATCTCGACGTACCGCTCCGGGTTGACCCCTTCGGCGGTGTCCCACTCCCGATCCAGATTCTCCTCGTTCCAGACCTCGATGGCGTGAATGCGGCCCTGATAGCGATCCACCAGGCGGCCCAGGAAGTCGGCGTATAGTGAGAGGTTGTCCGGCGGTGCGCCTTCCGGGTTATCGTCGGTGTAACTGCGCGACCAGCGCGGGGCGTCCACGACGCTGAACATGACCTTGATGCCTCGCTGATTGGCGGCGTCCACGACGGCGTCGTAGCCGCTCCAATCCATCTGACCGGGGCTGTTCTCGAATACCCCCCAGCGCACCTGCTGTTTGACCCAGCCGAGGCCGAGTTTCTTCACCAAATCCATCCAGTAGTTGATGTCGCCGCCGCCGGTGCCGTTGATGGCGATGCCGTAGCCGAAAGGCTCATCCGACGGCTCGACGGTGGGACGCACCACCGTTGGCTGAGGTGGGGGAGTGGTCGGCGTAGCGGCGGGTGGCGTGGTCACGGCCTGCTGCGCGGCGATGGGAGTGCTCTCCTCCTCCGCCGTTTGCTGCCCGCCGTCGCTGCCGGGGCCGAACCAGCCGTACCAGGTGCAGGTCGCCCCGGCGATGACCAGTATCAGCCAGGCGGCGATGGCGACGTACAGTTGTTTCCCGGCCAGTCCCCGGTTGTGATACGAGTAACTCATTGCAACCTCCCTTGTCGTCTACAGGAACTCCTCCAGCGGAACGGTCTCCATTGCCTGACTCAAGAAAGCCCGAATCTCCGAATGCGGCATATCCACCAGAGCGTGCTGAAATCCTAACCGTTGATGCAAGATTTGAGCGACTTCTTGCGGCCAATAGGCCATACTCATCTGCACGATGTCGCCTTCTACCTCACGGGCCAAATCTTTGAGACGGCTTCCTCTTCCTATGCGGTCCACGATGATGATGGTCGCCATATACCACCGCGACTTGCCCAACTCAATCTCCCTGGCGAAGCGCGTCACTTTGTCTAGTGAGATTTCGGGGTTCCCCCGGCCGATGAATCCGATGTCAAAACGTACTCCCTGGCCTGCTCGCCACAGGGCAGTTGCATCGCTCTCCCTTCTGTCCCCCCGCGAAGCCAACCAGAACTCGCGCTCAAAACTCTGCGGCCCTTTATCACCTACAAACCGGAATCCCAGGATGTGGAGCAGAGAGCCCAGTACCAGCCGCTCGAACAATTTGCCGTAAGCAGATTTCTCAGAGCCTCGTATAGTCAGAGTTTGCGCCCCTACCGCTCCCAACAGATAGACCATAAACCTCCATCCCACCTCCGTTGCAGTTCCTTCTCCAAGCCGCAGTTCGCCCGATAGAGGCCCGTATTCGGCAACGCTTCTCTCGATTACCTCGTTACACGTCTCCACGTAACGCTCGCGGTACTCATCTAGCAAGGCGGCGTCGTCCCGGAGCACGTTCTGACTGGCTTTGTCGGTGAGCCCCAATACCCACTGGGCAATCCATCTCTCGGATTTAGAAAGTCGCCCCTGTTGTAAGATTCTGGTTGCAATGGAGGGCAACTGAGCGGCAAAATCCGGCTGGTCAGCAGAACCTCTGAGGAACATGGAGACCATAGCGGCGTTCAAGGAGGCCAATCGTTGACGGGTCAGCATCTCAGCCGAATCTCTCAAGTTTCTGCCCGACATCACATCGAGCACCACCGAGCGGACTGTATCTAACCCGATCTTCTTGACCAACTCCATCCCGCCGGCGTTCAGCAGGCTCAACGCCTCATCGCCAAAAAGCGATGTTAAACTGGATCGAATCTCTCCCATCTCACAACAGCATATCGTCTACAGAGATTGGAGGGCAGTTGATCAAAAATACATCCTGCACCTCATCTTTACTCAACCAGGTCTTCGCGCGGCGGAGGATCTCCTGGGTGTACTCCGGGTTGATCTCGATTAGCACGAACCGGCGATTCAACTTTGCCGCCGCCCGCCCGACGGTGCCCACTCCGGCGAAGGGGTCGAGCACCACGTCGCCCACGAAGGAGTAGTAAGTGATGACTTTCGTCGCCAACTCCTCCGGGAAGACGGCCGGGTGCTTCTTGTCGTGCGCCGGTTTAATGCGCCAGACGTTCGTCCGCTCATACCCATCGGGCACCTTCGAGGCCCGCACCAATTCCGGCTTGGGGTGCGCCCGGATGTTCCAGTCAATCAGCCGCTCCGTGTGCTTCCGGTAGACGAGCAGATACTCGGTCACCGGCACCGGTTTGTACTGCAACGGCGTCCGGTCCGCCGCGAACCTCCGCCCGCGACCGGTGGCCCAGCCGGCCCCTTCCGGCTTCTCCCAGATGATGTCGTCAATGAAATCGAACCCCTCCTCGACGAACAAGCGGTGCATATCGAAGGGTACGGCGATTCGCTTGGACGATGCGCTGCGGCTGGCACGCCGGATTAGGATGGGGGAGACGTTCATCACGAAAAACCGCCCCTCGTTCAGAACCCGGTGGCAGAGTTGAATGACCTTGCGCATTTTGAGGAGGTATTCCTCGTAAGTGATGTACTCGGCGTACTCCGGGCGGGCGTTGTAGTAAGGCGGGGAGGTGAAGACCAGGTCAACGGATTCCTCCGGTAACTGTTGCAATATCTCCTCCGCGTCACCGCAGGCGATGGTGTTTCTGAGCGCGGAGAGCCGGTACCGCTTGTTCCGTGGGCGGCTCTTACGGCTTGTCTCTCCCTTCCGCCTGAGCAGCCGTTGCTCCAAAACGTGCTTGGAGGTCGTCTTGTCCTCGTGAACCAGGGAGGTACGGGCGTCAATGACGACCTCGCCTACCACCTCCCGTGGCCCTTTGCTCACCAGCGGGACGCGCCAGATGTGGTAGCGGTCGTCTATCTCCGGCAGCCCGAACGAAACCGCCTCGGCCAGTCCGATCTGTTCCAAATAAGTTGTGGCGACGGCGCGGGCATGCTCGACGGTGAGCACCCCGTAACGTCTCCGTTGCGCGACGGTAGCGGTTCTCATTTGCCTTGCACCCTAACGGTCGTCAGGACGGCGCGGGTATCCTCCGGGAATCCCGCCTGCCGCACCGGGAGACGAACCCCGCTCGTCTCGTCGTAGAAGCCGGTCAGGAGCAGGTACTCCCCCGGCGGTGCGTCCTCCCGCACCGGAATGTGGAACGTCGCCCGGTAGACCTCCCCCGGAGCCCAGCAGGTGGTCGGCCAGTCGCCGTGAAAGAGCACCTTGTCGTGCTGACCGGCCAGTTCGTCCGCCCGCTCGTCGTAGAGATGAGTGAACACCTTGTAACGGCCCTCCGGTCGGGCCAGCGTCCGCCAGTAGAGCGTCAGGTCGAGGGTCCCGCCCGGCGAGACCTGCGGGGAGTCGAGGTCGTACCCCGCCAGTTCGAGCACATCCCCAAAGACCGCCTCGACGGTGTGCTGCACCGGCGGCAACTCCCTGGGCCAGGTGCGCATCTCGTAGAAACGGGGGTGGGGGTCGGCGATGAGGGCCCCGAACAGGGCCAGTTGCAACAGGAGCAGTGTCCCCACCGCCCGAAACAGCCCCTTCCCGCCCCAGAGCGTCAGGGAGGCAGCCGCCGCCAGGACGACCGCCGGGGTCAGGAAGAGCCACAGCCGCGAGACCTCCCCCCGCGTCAGGCCGGAGAGGTCCAGCAGCGACACCGCCAGGAGCACGGCCGGAGACCAGGCTTCACCGGGGCGGCGGAACAGCCCCCACATCCCCGGCAGCGCGGCCAGAATCAACGCCACTCCGGTGAACGGCAGAAAATCCACCAGGTTGAAGAGCACCCAGCGGCCATAGGGCCGCTCCAATCCGATGTGCCGTCCCAGCCCGCCCTGCCAAATCGCCGCCGGATTGACCCCCGTCGCGCCCCAGTAGACCAGCCACACCGTCGCCAACCCGACGACGAAGGCGAGCAGCCGCGCCATCAGCCGGGGAGACAGGCGCACCGTCCCCCGCGCCACCAGAAACAGGGCGTAGAGCGCGAGCAGCAACAGGGAAGCGGCCAGCCCCAGGCTCATGAACGAGCCCCAAGAGAGCAGTACCCCGGCCCAGAACAGCGGCCAACCGCGCTCCTCCCGCAGCCCGTAGTCGAAGAGGAGGGCCGCCGACGTGATAAAGAACGGGTACATCTGGTCGGCCTGCCCCGCGTTCAGGACGAAGGCCGGGACGAGGGGGAAAAGGGCCGCCGACCGCCAGGCTACGCGCCTCCCGTAGAGCTGTTTCCCCAGGTGGTACAGCGGGAACACGGTCAGCATCCCCACCGGCGGCATGAGGTAGCCGAAGGCCCCTCCGGCCAGGGCGACATCGTCGGCGGAGGAGACCCAGGCGTGCATGCAGCCTAACACGCGGAAACGGTCGGCCAGAGCGTGGGCCAGCGGCGGCACACGCCCCAGCAGTTGCCCTGTCCCCCAGAACAGCAGCACCACCCCTGGCGGATGGGTGGTGACGTGATTGGGGAGGCGCGGCATCAACGCCGGATACCCCCGCAGGAACTCCCCGATGTCGCTTATCCCGGCGGCGACGGTGTGATACCCGTTGATGGAGTCGGAGGCCGTCAGGTCGTAGAGCAGGCGGAAGGGATGGGGGTAACGGATGAGCAGCGTCGCCAGTTGCAACACCAGCCCTCCGGCGGCCACCGCCAACAGCCGCCGGTGGATGTGCGCCCCGGTGTCGTCCCGTTCCCAGCGGTAGACCAGGGCCAGGTACCCCGCGCCGACAGCCACCAGGGGGATGA
>JALWUZ010000367.1 GCA_027079895.1 Anaerolineae bacterium | reverse complement strand
GGGTGAGTCTGTTCGGGGTCGAGTGGCGCAGTTCGATCCTCTGGTGGGTGGTCGTGACGGCGATCGCCAGCCTGATGCTGCTGCGCACCCGGTACGGCAGTTGGATTTTCGCCACCGGCGGCGACGCGGAGGCGGCGCGGAAGGCGGGGGTGCCGACGGCGCGGGTCAAGATCTCGCTGTTCATGACGACGGCCGCCGCCGCCTGGCTGGTCGGGATGATGAACATCGTGCGGCTGCGGTCGGCGGTCGCCAGTCAGGGGATTGGGCAGGAGTTCGTCTACATCATCGCGGCGAGTATCGGCGGCTGTCTGCTGACCGGCGGGTACGGATCGGTCATCGGGGCGGCTTTGGGTGCGCTCATCTTCGGAATGGCGCAGGTGGGGATCGTCTTCGCCGGCTGGGACACCGACTGGTTCTACAGTTTCCTGGGGGTGATGTTGCTCGCCGCCGTGCTGGTGAACGATTATACCCGCAAGCGGGCGGAGGAGATCAGCGTCGCCGCCGCCAAAGCCCGCACGGAGGAGGGATGAGCCGATGAAAGAGCCCATTCTGGAAGTCCGCCACGTGACCAAGATGTTCGGCAGCGTGATCGCGCTGAGCGACGTTTCGGCCCGCGTCTACCCCGGCGAAGTGACCTGTCTGCTGGGGGACAACGGGGCGGGGAAGTCCACGTTGATCAAGATTCTGTGCGGCTTTCATCGCCCGACGGAGGGGGAGTACTACTTCGAGGGGGAGCCGGTAGCGTTCGACTCTCCCCGCGAGGCGTTGGCGCGGGGGATTGCGACGGTCTATCAGGACCTCTCGCTGATTCCGCTGATGCCCATCTGGCGCAACTTCTTCCTCGGATCGGAGCCGCAGAAGCGGGTCGGGCCGTTCAAGTTCTACGATGTGGAGTTCGCCCGCCGGACGGTGCGGGAGGAGTTGGCGAAGATGGGGATTGACGTGCGGGATCCGGATCAGCCGGTGGGCACGATGTCCGGCGGCGAGCGGCAGTCCATCGCCATCAGCCGGGCGGTCTACTTCGGCGCGAAGGTGCTCATCCTCGACGAGCCGACTGCCGCGCTGGGGGTCAAGCAGGCGGGGATTGTGCTCCACTACATCGTGCGGGCCAAGCGGCGCGGACTGGGGGTAATCTTCATCACCCACAACCCCAATCACGCCTACCCGGTGGGCGATCACTTCATCGTCCTGCGGCGCGGGCGGGTGCTGGGCGATTATCGCAAGGACGAGATCAGCAAGGAAGAGTTGATGAATCTGATGGCCGGAGGGGAGGACCTGGTCAAACTTCAGCAGGAGTTGGCTCAGTTGTTGGAGGAGGAGCCGTAGGTCGGGCAGCGATGAGCGTCCGCGCGGCCGCGTTTCCGGCTGGTCTGTCGAAGGCGGTCCTGATTCTGGCCCTCGTCGCGCTGACGATGAGCGGCTCCGCGCCGCCGCCCCGAACGCCCCGGCTCATCGTGGAGGAGTCGGTAGCCGACGATTTCCGCGCTTTGGCGGAGGAGACTTGGGCGGAGTTCCTGGCGGTGTTCCGCTACCGGACGGACTGCTTCGGGGACGTGCGGCTGCGGGCGGTGTACGACCTCGACAGCCGGGCGGCCTACGACCCGACGACGGCGACAGTCTTCGTCCGGGTGCCGGGCAGTCCGGCGTTGCTCCGCAGCGCGTTGGTACACGAGTGGGCGCACCACGTGGAGTTTCAGTGCCCGGCGCAGCGGACGCTACGGGCCCCGTTCATGGCGGCCCAGGGACAGCCGCCGGAGACCCCCTGGCGACCGGCCGGGGCGACGGCGGAGATGCCCAACGACGAGTGGGCCGCCATCCCGTCGGAGCAGTACGCCGAGGCGACGGTCGCGCTGGTGCTGGGACGGCGGCAGATTCCGACGAAGGCCCACGTCGCGCCGGAGGCGGTGGAGGTGGTGCGTCGCTGGGCCGCCGGGGAGATTCGTTGACAGGTTCGTTGACGGGAGAGAAACGATGTTCGAGAAAATCTTGGTGGCGGTGGACGGTTCGGCCCACTCGAAACGGGCCCTGGACGTGGCGGCAGACCTGGCCCGGCATTACCGCTCCTCCGTGTTCCTGCTGCACGTGATTCGCGACCTCTCGCTTCCCAGGGAGATTTGGGAGATGATCTCCGCCGGAGAGGTGACGGAGTCCCGGCTGGAAATTTTGCAGGATTCCGCCGAGATCATCCTGGACAACGGGCGGCGGCAACTGGCGGAGGCCGGGGTCGAGGATGTGACGCAGGAGTACCTCATCGGCGACCCGGCGGTCAAGATCGCCGCCTACGCCGAGGAGCACGGGGTGGGGCTGATCGTCATCGGCCATCGCGGGCTGGGCACGCAGAGCCAGATGTTGGGCAGTATGGCCCGCAAGTTGCTCAATCTGACGCCGGTGCCCTGCCTGGTGGTGCGGTGACGCGGAGTGTTGCGAGCAGTGGAGAGTGCGCAATCTGCGCAGAGGACAGTGCTGGTAATCGAATAGCGTTGACTACACGTTACGCTTGTGCTACACTTTACCTGTGAACAAACCACAACAAGTTGAACTCCTGGAATATCTGACGGAAAGTGGGCGCAACCCCTTTCGAGAATGGTTGGAGGGATTGCGAGACCGTCGGGCGCGTGCCAAAATTCGGGTGCGCCTGAACCGCATTCGGCTTGGCAACTTTGGGGATAGCAAGGGCGTCGGGCGTGGCGTTAGTGAATTGAGAATACCGTATGGGCCCGGATATCGGGTTTACTTTGGGAGAGCGGGCGACAAGGTGGTCATTCTATTGTGCGGTGGTCACAAGAAAACGCAAGCCAGAGATATTGCTCTGGCACAAAGATATTGGGCGGACTATCAGAGAAGGACGAGAGATGGGAATTAGTACGGTGAAAGATGTGGAGGGAGTAAGATGAAAGGGGTCACTGCAAAGTACGAGGACGGGCTGATAGCAGCCTTGTTGGACCCGGAAGAGGCGGCCGCTTACCTCGACAGTGCGCTGGAGGAAGGCGACCAAGAGGCTTTCTTACTGGCGTTGCGCGATATAGCCAAAGCACGAGGGCTTTCCAACGTAGCGCATGATGCCTCGTCGAATCGGGACAACTTACGTCGGATGTTGTCATCCGAGGGTGATCCACGGCTTTCCAGTCTACTGGTGTTGTTACGTAGCCTGGGGTTGCGCCTGTCTGTTGGTGTTCGGCAAGCGGCTTGAGGGTCAGCCGCTGACATCTCACGTTAGGAAGGAGCAAAATGGACAAACAAGTACCTCCGGGGTTGTTACCCACCGACCAACCGGACCTCTTCTTCGAGGACAACACCGTTGGTCGCCTGAAAAAGGAAATCTGGGACGCCAGCGATGAGGAGATTGACGCCATCCTGGCCGAGTACGGCATCCCCTCTCCGGTGGAGTGGGGGAAACCGGGCTCTTACATCCAAACGACGGTGCGCTGGCAGGTGGAGGAGAACCGGCGCAAGAACGACATCGTCTTCATCCCCGTCGGCAGTACCGAGTTGCACGGGCGGCATCTGGTCAGCGCGTCGGACACGCTGTACGTGAGCCAGATCTGCGAAGGCGTGCGCCGTTACACCGCCAAGCGCGGTGCGCCGGTCAACCTCGCGCTGCCGCCGCTGATGTACGGCGCACATCCGTACCATCACCTGGGCATGCCCGGCACCGTCATCATCCGCGAGAACGTGCTGCGGGAGTTTATGATTGACGTGATGCTGGGGCTGTGGAACGACGGCTTCCGCAAGCAGATCATCATCAACAATCACGGGCAACTGTGGGTGCTGGAGTCCGCCATCCAGCAGTTCCAGAAGCGGTACCAACTGCCCGGCATCTTCCGCGTCATTGACTGGCACCGCGCGGTGCGGGAGTTCTTCCGCGTCCGGGAGCGGGGCGGCGGCCTGGACACCAATTTCGTCCACGCCGACGAGTCGGAGACCTCGTTGGGGCTTCTGCTCCACCCGGAGATGGTGGATATGGAGTACGCGGTGGACACGGAGGGGAAGGGATACCTCCCCGACGGGCACTTCGACAAATCGGTGGACCCCTTAGGGCGGCCCAGCCGCTGGTCGGAGGGGGAGGGACACTTCGCCATCGAACTCGCGGTCACGCCGGAGGGAGTGGTCGGCAAGGCGACGCACGGCGCGGCGGAGAAGGCGAAGCGACCGGTGGCGGCCATCCTGCGCTACCTGACGCTGCTCAACGACCAAATCTTGGAGGCGTTCCCGCCGGGCGCCGTCCCGCCGGTGGAGGAGGTGACGCTCCGCACCGCCGAGGAGATGGAGCCCTACCTGCGGGAACCGCTCAGCGCGGGCTGGAAGACGGTCTACGGGCTGCCGCAGATCGGGCAGCACTAGCCGACACGTCAACGGATACGTTGAGGAGCCAGGCCCTGGGGACTGGCTCCTCCGTCTTTGAACGATTATTTGCCGTTTGCCCGCGATGATGCTATAATCGGTTAAGAAATCGTTAGGTAATTCCCCGCGGAGAAAAAGGATGAGTCAGCAACTTTATGACGTTATAATCATAGGGGCAGGCCCCGCAGGTATATTTGCTGCATTGGAGCTTGCGTCTTCGGGGATCAAACGGGTGTTGATTATCGAAAAGGGTCAAGAGCCTTCTAAAAGAAAATGCCCCCGAGAAGAGGTGTGTTTGGGATGTGATCCTTGTAAAGAAATTGAGGGCGTAGGAGGAGCTGGGGGGTTTTCAGATGGTAAGTTATGCAACGGTCCTGTAGGAATAGATAAAAATATATTAGGAGAGGATTACCCAACCTTGGTTCGCTACGTAAACGACGCTTTCATTCGAGCATTAGGGAGCGTTTATGATATTGCCTTATTTTCCCAAACGGTATCATTTCAAACTGGGCGTTTATCTATTACAATTACTCCTGTTGTTAGGTTAGGTTCATTGGAAATTCGACGGGTTTTTGCCAAGATTTTTGACTCTTTGCCAATTTCGAAAGAGACAGGTGTTGAGGCCACAGACGTTTCGTTTGACGGCGATTATTTTTCTGTGGAAACGCGGGGCGGAGGAATCGTAAAATCGCAGAGGCTCATTGTTGCAACGGGCAAATGTGATTTTGTTCTCCGCGAGCGTGTCGTTAAAAATTTCTCATTGAAAACATTTCCCAACACTCCCCAAATAGGTGTCAGGCTTGAAACCTTTTCTAAAAATACGGAGAAGTTATTGGAAATGGGGCCTAATCCCAAAATAAAACGTGAGTTTGAATATGGTCACGTAAAAACACATTGCTTTAATCACGGGGGAGAAGTAATGGCATATAAATGTGGACAGTTTGTCTTGGTTGGTGGACGGTTGTACTCAATTCGGCATCTAACAGATTTTTCGGATTTGAACATCGTTTACAAAGTTCGTTCCCGAGAAAAAGCCTCTCTTGTTATGCAATCATTAAGAGAGATAAAAGAACGTGTAGGGCTGAAAACATTGTCTCAGGATTTAATAAGTTTCCTGTCAAAACAACGGCCTTCATCGTCCATCTCGTCTCGCCTTGCAGGATCTATCATCGTGAATTTCGAGAATTTTTATCCGAGCTTTGTCGTTGAATCCATTCGTGAATTTATTGAAGATTTGATTGAAAATGGCTTCTTGTCTCTGTCTGAGGAGGCTTTTATATACGGCCCGGCCGTTGAGTGGCTTCTGTCTAAAATAGAAGTAGACAAATCTGGAGAGACCTCGGTACCTGGTTTGTTTATAATAGGAGACGTCTCTGGTAAAACACAAGGGATTATCGCTGCTTCCGTTATGGGAGTGAGGGCTGCCAGAAAGATCGTTGAGACTTTATAAGCCATGTTGGTTTACGTTTCTGATCGCAAGTATACTCGTCCGGTCTTAACTCTATCCGGTCCTTCTGGCGTGGGTAAAACCACGTTGGCTAAGTGGCTGGAAGCTGAGCGGGGATTTAAACGAGTTCGCCCTTTCACCACTCGCTCCCCTCGTCTCGGGGAAGACCTTGAGAGAAGTTACAAGTTTGTCCCTCGTGGGGAGGTAAGAAGCTATATTCGAGAAAATCGGGCAGCCGTCGTTTTCTTTTTCTTTGGAAACTTTTACGGGTTTCTATGGGAAGACATACTTGCGGAGAGAGAAAGAGATTTAGTGTTTGAGGTTTATACGAAGGCGATACCCCACTTTCGCAAAGTTTTTACTAACGCTATCTCTATATTTTTAAAACCAATCTCGTCACATTTCTTGTTGCGGCGTATGGAAATTCGGGGGGATGCTTCTTTAGCTATACAAAGACGGTTATCGCAAGCCTATGAAGAGATCTTATTCTGTGAACAAAATCCTTTGTTGTTCAATGCGGTTTTATCGGTATTGGAAAAAACTGCAACCACCGAATTGTCTTCGGAAATCATCGATTTATTTTCATCCTTGCGTAGGGGATAATCGAATGAAATCCTATGAGAAAATGCCGAAAGTTTTTTTCTTAAAAAACACCTTCGAAGTTGCCGTTTCCTTATTAGGTACTTTTCTGTTTACGCGGGATGAGCAAGGCCGCGTCACAGGGGGGAAAATTGTGGAAACGGAGGTTTATTTAGGAGGAATAGACAAGGCTTCTCACTCATATAGAGGGCGTCGTACTAAACGAACGGCTATCCAGTTTGAAAAAGGAGGCCGTGCTTATATTTTTACTATCTATGGAAAGTATTTACAGTTTTGCGTAGTAACAGGTCCTGAAGGGGTTTCTGATGTTGTTTTAATCCGTTCATTAGAACCCGTGGTAGGACTCGAGGCAATGAGAGAACGGCGCGGAAGAAATCTGTTGCGGGATCTAACCACGGGGCCCGGGAAATTGTGTCAGGCTTTAGGAATAGCAAGGGACCTATATGGAGCGGACTTAACAGGAAATCGCATTTGGATAACGCCGTGCAAGAAAGAAATCTGCGCGGAGCAAATTCTAGTCTCGCCTCGCGTGGGTATCGACTACGCTGAAGAATTCGCGGATAAATATTGGAGGTTTTATGTTGCAGGGAACCCCTTTGTTAGCAAACGAGATAAAAGAGCAAAACGGCTCGTAGATGTGGAGCCAAGAGAATTCTTTTTATCCAGATTACCTAACCCCGCGTGCAGCGGACACGGCTACGCCGTGCGCGACCGGTGGCGGTTTGGGGGCGGAGTAGCGTCGCCATCCGAGTAGGTTGGACAAACACGCCGTGCCGCTGACGCTATCGTTAGACTGATATGAAGGAGGCACAATGGCTCGTAAGGTTTTCACCGTCCTTTTGGTACTCACTGTTATCTACCTGGGAATGGGTCTGGCTTTCCATCTCAAATGGAAAGGCGAGTTGGAAACCTGCCGAGAGATGCGCAGGGCACAAGGAGAATTCGTTGAGCCTGAGACGTTCCCTGTGCTGGGCGTTTTCTTCGATATGACTTGGTGGCCTGTGTATGCGTGGGCGAACATTTATCACGACGGAACACCATTTGCGACACCGTGTACCCATTCCAGTCACCTCGAGGACATAGGCGTGGCTAAAGAGGAAGGAACAGTACGGTATGTTGCGGAGAGTTTTGGGAAACGTTTTCAAGATGAAGTATATCGTGTTAGAACGGGTGTCGGGGCCGCTTCGATGCTCCCCCGCGTTCCGACACCTGTATCCCCCTGACTGCCCGGCGTCACGGCGTGGCCCGGCGCAGCCGAACTCCAACGGAAGGAGGTGATTGACAGGCAAATCGTCATTTGAATCCGGCTATCCCACTTTTTGGTCCCCTAATCAGCAGAGAAATGACAGGAGGAGGCAAACATGCTCAAGAAGATCACCTTCGTAATTCTGGCACTGGCTATGACGCTCCCGGTGCTCACCAGTTGCGGCGGGGGCGGCGGGGCCCAAGTCATCAAAATTGGCCTCGACATCCCGATGACCGGCGACATCGCCTACGTCGGCACCCAGTCGAAGCGGGCGGCGGAGATGCGGGTAGCCGAGGTCAACGACGCCGGCGGCCTGGATGTGGGCGGGAAGAAGTACACCATTGAACTCATCATCGAGGACAATGAGTCGAAGGCCGAGTCGGCGACGGCGGCAGCCACCAAGTTGATCACCCAGGATGGCGTGCTGGCAATCGTCGGCCCCCAGTCCAGCAAACAGGCCGTCCCCACCGGCGAAGTGTGTAACGAGAACGAGACGCCGATGATCAGCCCCTGGTCCACCAACCCCAACACGACCTTGAACCGTCCCTGGGTCTTCCGCGCCTGCTTCCTCGACCCCTTCCAGGGCCCGGTCATCGCCAATTTCGTGACCAATGAGTTCGGCTTCACCAAAGCCGCCGTGCTGTACGACGTGGCTTCCGACTACCCCAAGGGGCTGGCGGAGAACTTCCGCGATGCTTGGGAGAAACTGCACGGGCCCGGCTCCGTGGTCGCTTTCGAGAGTTTCACCACCGGCGACACCGACTTCAGCGCACAGTTGACCAAGATCAAGGGCACCGACGCCGAGGTGCTGTTCACGCCGCAGTACTACAACGAGGTGCCGTTGATCGTCAAGCAGGCGCACGAGTTGGGCCTGACGCAGGTCATCGTCGGCTCCGACTCCTGGGGCGACCCCAAGACGTTGGAGTTGTGCGGCGACGCCTGCGAGGGGCTGTTCTTCAGCACCCACTACGCCGCCGAGGGGGCGACCGGCGCCACCAAAGAGTTCATTGACGCCTACGAGGCCAAGTACGGCGAGACCCCCGGCGACGTGGCCGCGCTGACCTGGGACGCGATGGGCATCCTGCTCCAGGCGATCCAGAACACCGGCGGGCTGACCGGCGACTTGGCGAAGGATCGGGCCGCCGTGAAGGACGCGCTGGGACAGATCAAGGACTACGACGGCATCACCGGCAAGATGACCTTCACGCCGGAGGGCGACCCCATCAAGTGCGCCGTCATCGTCCAGATCAAGAACGGCAAGTTCAACTTCTACGACCAGGCTTGTCCGTAGAGCATATCACGACGAACGAACGGGGGCAGGTCTCGCGGCCTGCCCCCATCATTGACAGAGGCCGTGCTCCGTTGCACGGGCAGGCATCACCGCCAAAATCAGGAGGCATTAGATGGGCCTTGACATTTTCCTACAACACTTCCTGAACGCGCTTCAGTGGGGCTCCTTCTACGCCCTGATTGCGCTGGGCTACACGATGGTCTATGGTGTGCTCCTGTTGATCAACTTCGCCCACGGCGATATTTTCATGGTCGGCGCGTATATCGGCTTTTTCATCGCCACCTTTCTTTTGGGGATTGGGGGTAACTCCTTCGCCATCCCTTCCTGGCTCATCCTGACGTTGACCATCCTGGGCTCGATGGTGCTGACTTCCGGCGTCGGCCTGACCATCGAGCGCGTGGCCTACCGCCCGCTGCGCGAACGAGGCGCCAACCGGCTGTACGTCGTCATCACGGCGTTGATGATTGGGCTCTTCCTGGAATACCTGAACCTCTCGCTGCTGGGCGCAGCCGATCGCGGTTTCCCCGAACTCATCCAGACCGATGTCTACACGGTGGGCGGGGTGAGTTTCACGAACGTCAAACTGATCGTCATCGGCCTGTCGGTCATCGTGATGGTCGCCCTGGAGGTGTTCCTGCGGCGCACGAAGATCGGGATGGCTATGCGGGCCATCTCCTACGACAAGGTCGCCGTCCCGCTGATGGGGGTGCCGATGAACGCCATCATCGCGGCGACTTTCGTCATCGGCTCGTCGCTGGCCGCCCTGGCCGGGATTATGTACGGCTCCGCCTATCACGTCCTCAGTTTCGACATGGGCATCCTCATCGGCTGGAAGGCGTTCATCGCCGCCGTCGTGGGGGGCATCGGGGAGGTGCGCGGCGCGATGGTCGGCGGCTTCCTGCTGGGATTCATCGAGATTTTCGTCGTCGCGCTGGGACAGGTGCCCGGCTTCGAGTGGCTGTCCTCCACCTACCGCGACCTGGTGGCCTTTACCGTCCTGCTGGTCATCCTGACGGTCAAACCGACGGGGCTCTTCGGCGTGGCCCGTCGCCAGAAAGTCTGATGTGACAGGGGAGACGAGAACAATGAAGAAATACTATCTTCCTCTACTCATCCTGGTGCTCTTCGTCGGCATCGTCGGCGGCTCATGGCTGCACGTCTTCAACGAGTACTGGCAGTTGGTGATTCTCTTTATGGGCATCAACATCGTCCTGACGGTCAGCCTGAACCTGATCAACGGCTTTATGGGGGAGTTCTCCTGCGGACACGCCGGCTTTATGGCGGTGGGAGCCTACGTCTCCAGCATCCTGACCGTCTGGCTCTTCGCCGACGACAAGATTTTCGGGCCGCCGGTGCTCCCGGCCTCCTGGGCCATCCCCTTGTTTCCGGTGATTCTGATTATCGGCGCCATCGCGGCCTCGCTGGCCGGTCTGCTGGTCGCCATCCCCTCCTTCCGCACGCGGGGCGACTACCTGGCGATCATCACTCTGGCGGTCAACTACATCGTCAAGAGTGCCATCGAGAACATGGAGGTCATCGGCGGGCCGCGCGGCTTCGTGGGGATGAAGCGGGTGATGAACAACATGGCGGCGGTCTTCGATGCCCCCTGGCTGCTCATCTGGACGTTCATCGGGATGCTCGCCACGATCTTCATCATCCGCAACTTCATGTCCTCGACCTTCGGCAAGGGAATCGAGGCTATCCGCGAGGACGAGATCGCCGCCGAGTTGATGAGCGTCAACACCCGGCGGCTGAAGGTGATCGCCTTCATGCTCTCCTGCGGACTGGCGGGGCTGGCCGGTGGATTGTTCGCGCACGGGCCGGGCGGCTACATCAACCCCGGCACGTTTACCATCCTCAAATCAACCGAGGTGATGGTGATGGTCTACCTGGGAGGGATGGGCTCCATCAGCGGCTCGATCATCAGCGCAATCGGGTTCACGTTGCTGCTGGAACTGCTCCGCCCCCTGGGGACGTACAAGTGGGTGGTCATCCCGTTGCTCCTGGTGGTGATGATGCTCTTCCGCCCCAGCGGGATTCTGGGCAACAAGGAACTGACCGATGTCTTCCCCAAACTGCGGGCCATTTTCGGAGCCGAGGAGGAGAACTATGCCCATGCTGCAAATTAAGCACCTGACCCACTACTTCGGCGGGTTGCGGGCCGTCTACGACTTCAACCTGGAGATGGAGCAGGGGGACCTGGTGGGGCTGATTGGCCCCAACGGCGCGGGCAAGACGACCATCTTCAACCTGGTGACGGGGGCCTACCGCCCCACCGAGGGAGAAGTCCTGCTCGACGGTGAGAACCTGGTCGGCATGCGCCCCCACGAAATCACCACCCGGGGAATCGCCCGCACCTTCCAGACCATCCGACTGTGGAACGAGTTGTCGGTGCTGGACAACATCTGCATCGCCCGCGCTTCCCGCATTCAGTACGGGCTGGTGGACTCCATCCTGCACGGGAAACGGTACTGGGACGAGGAGCGGCAGATCAAGCGGCGGGCCTTCGACCTCCTGGCGATGTTCGGCCTGGACAAAGAGGCTCACGAGGCGGCCAAGAACCTGCCCTACGGCGAACAGCGCAAGGTCGAGATCGCCCGCGCCCTCGCCACCGAACCCCGCCTGCTCCTGCTCGACGAGCCGGCAGCGGGGATGAACCCCGGCGAGATCAGCGACCTGATGGAGTTCATCCAGCAGATTCGCCGCGACTTCAACCTGGCGATCTGGATCATCGAGCACCAGATGCGGGTCATCATGAACATCTGCGAGCGTATCAAGGTAGTTGACTTCGGCGAGACCATCGCCTACGGCACGCCGGAGGAGATTCGGAACAACCCGCGCGTCATCGAGGCATATCTGGGTGAGGAGGCGTTCGATGCTGCTTGAGGTGAAAGACCTACGGGTGAGATACGGCAATATCGAGGCCCTGCACGGGATCTCCTTCCACGTCGAGGAGGGGGAGATTGTGACCCTCATCGGCGCCAACGGGGCCGGGAAGACCACCACCTTGATGACCATCTCCCGCCAGATTCCCTACGTGGCGGAGTTGGGGGGGCGGGTCGTCGGCGGCAGCATCATGTACCAGGGGGAAGACCTGCTCCACTACAAGCCCCACGAGGTGGTGAGCAAATTCGGCATCTCGCAGGTGCCGGAGGGACGGCGCATATTCGGCAACCTCTCGGTGCTGGAAAACCTCATGCTGGCGACCTACTCCCGCAAGGACAAGGCCCAGATTCAAAAAGACCTGCGCCGGGTGTTCGAGATCTTCCCCCGCCTGGAGGAGCGCAAGAACCAGCGCGGCGAGACTCTGAGCGGCGGCGAGCAGCAGATGTTGGCCGTCGGGCGGGCGTTGATGACGCGCGGACGGCTGATGCTCCTCGACGAGCCCTCGATGGGATTGGCGCCGGTGCTGGTGCGGGACATCTTCAAGACCCTCGCGGAGATCAACGCCCAGGGCACCACCATCCTCCTGGTGGAGCAGAACGCTAACATGGCGCTCAAGTTGGCCCATCGCGGCTACGTGCTGGAGACCGGTAACATCGTCCTGGAGGGGACTTCGGAGGAGTTGGCGAACAACCCGGAGGTGAAGAAGGCCTACCTGGGCGGTTGAGGCCCGTCCTCCCGACCTCGCCAATCGAGCCGCGGCGAATGCACGAATGGAGCGCTCCCCGTTCGTGCATTCGTCTTGTGGGGCCGGCCCGTTCTCCGCCGCCGACGGCAACTTGACGAAACCCGCCTTTTCCGTTACAATCGCCCCACTTGTTTGGAAACATAGGCCGCTATGTTCGAAAACCTGACCGACAAACTGCAAGCCGTCTTCAAGCGTCTGGGCAATCGCGGTGTCCTCCGTGAGTCCGATGTCAAAGAGGTGCTGCGCGAGATTCGCTTGGCTCTCTTGGAGGCGGACGTACATTACAAAGTCGTCAAGGACTTCACCAAACGCATCCGCCAGGAAGCCGTCGGGGCCGAAATCACCAAAAGCCTGAGCCCCGCCCAACAGGTCGTCAAGATCGTCCATCAGGAGTTGATCAAGACGCTGGGGGAGCCGAGCCGCCTGGAACTGACCGGCCCGGCACCCTACGTCATCATGCTGGTCGGGCTGCAAGGCTCCGGCAAGACGACCACCGTCGCCAAACTGTCCCGCTACCTGAAAGAACAGGGCCATCTGCCGCTGATGGTCGCCGGGGACACCTACCGCCCGGCCGCCATCACGCAGTTGGAAGTCCTGGGCCGCCAGTTGGAACTCCCGGTCTACAGCGAGGGGCAGCAATCCCCCCCGCCCAAAATCTGCGCCAACGGGGTCAAGGAGGCGCGGCGGCGGGGGTACGACGTGGTCATCCTGGACACCGCCGGACGGTTGCAAATAGACCAGGCGATGATGGACGAACTGCGGGCGGTCAAGAAGGCGACCCGCCCGGTGGAGACGCTCCTCGTCGCCGACGCGATGACCGGCCAGGAGGCGGTGAACGTCGCCGCCGGATTCCACGAGGCCATCGGGCTGACGGGGCTCATCCTCACCAAAGTGGACGGCGACGCCCGAGGCGGCGCGGCCATCAGCATGCGGGCCGTGACCGGCGTGCCGATCAAATTCCTCGGCACCGGCGAGAAGAGCGACGCCCTGGAAGTCTTCCAACCCGACCGGCTGGCCTCCCGCATCCTGGGGATGGGGGACATGCTGACCCTCATCGAGCGGATGGAGGCCACCTTCGACGAGGAACAGGCGGAGCGGATGGAGCGCAAACTGCGCGAGGCCACTTTCGACCTGGAGGACTTCCTGGAACAGTTCCGGCAAATCCGCCGGATGGGGCCCTTGAGCCAAATCCTGGGCATGGTGCCCGGCCTGAACAAACTGGCCCGAGACATCCCTGAGGACGTGGCCGACCGGCAGTTCAAGCACGTTGAAGCGATCATCCTCTCGATGACGCCGGAGGAACGGCGCAACCCGCGCATAATCAACAGCAGCCGCCGGAAGCGCATAGCACGGGGCAGTGGCACATCGGTACAGGAGGTCAACGCCCTGCTCAAACAGTTCCGCCAGATGCAGCGGATGATGAAGCAGATGCGCAAGGGGAAGAAGGGCATGCGCGGGCTGATGGGGATGTTCGGATAGCCGGCTCATCCGACCGACGGGAGGGTGGGCCGTTACACCGACAAATCTATCGCAGATACAGGAGGAGTATGGTCAAGATTCGCTTGCGCCGCGTAGGTGCAAAGAAACAACCGAGTTATCGGATCGTGGTCGCCGATGCCCGTTCGCCCCGCGACGGGCGGTTCATCGAGGCAATCGGTTTCTACAACCCCCGTACCGAGCCGGAGACGGTGGTCATCAAAGAGGAACGGGCCCTCCACTGGCTCAGCGTGGGCGCACAGCCGACGGAGCCGGTGCTGCGTCTCCTGAAGGCATACGGGACCTGGGGCCGCTTCGAGCGGTTGAAGGCCGGGGAATCCCTGGAGTCCCTGGTGGCCGAGGCCGAAGCCGCCGCCCCCGCCGCCGAAATCCCCTCCGAAGACGAGGGGGCGGAAGAGCCCGCCCCGTCGGAAGAGCCGGAGGAGGAGGGCGGCGAGACGCCGGAGGCCGAAACGGTCGGGGCTGACGAAGGGGAGGAGTAAACCTCACCCCAATTTCCCACGCGGTGGCCCTCGCTCCCCCACCGCGCTCATAACCACGCCGTCCCCACCGACGGTCACACTCGACATCCACCTCAAACCCGAAAAGGAGGAGCACGATGGCATCTATGAAGGAACTGGTCGAGTTCATCGCCAAGTCGCTGGTAGATGACCCGTCGCAGGTGTACGTCTCCGAGATCGAAGGGGAGAACTCCGTCATCCTGGAACTACGGGTCGGGCCGGAAGACATGGGGCGTGTCATTGGCAAAGGCGGGCGCACCATCAACGCCATCCGCAAACTGGTCCGGGTGATCGCCGCCAAACAGGGCAAGCGCGTCACTCTGGAAGTGGTCTGATGGCCCCGGCGACGCCGGTCGCCGAGCAGCACGATGAGGCCAATGGACGCCGGAAGACAATCGGATAGTACGCACAGCAGAGGCTCAGGCGGCAAGAAGATACCTGAGCCTCGCTATTTAGTGGTCGGGCGGGTGCTGCGACCGCACGGCATCCGGGGGGAGGTGCGGGTCGAGGTGCTGACCGCCTACCCGGAACGGCTGCCCCAGCACACCGAATTTTACCTCGCCGCCCCCGATACCCCCCAGGTCGCCCGCCGCTACCCGGTCGAGGGGCTGCGCTGGCATCGGGAAGTCCTGCTCGTCAAACTGGGCGGCTGCGACTCCCGCAACGACGCCGAGGACTTGCGCGGTATGCTGGTGGAGATTCCCATCGAGAAGGCGGTGCCGTTGGAAGAGGGGGAGTTCTACCTATTCCAGGTCATCGGCGTCGCGGTGGAGACGGAGGACGGGGACTCCCTGGGGTATGTCGTGGACGTGCTGGAGACCGGGGCCAACGATGTCTACGTGGTGCGCGGGCCCTACGGGGAGGTGCTCCTGCCGGACATTGAGGAGGTCGTCATCAGCCTGGACGTGGACGAGCGCAAGATGGTGGTGCGGCTTCTGCCCGGCACCCTGTAGACGGGATGGGCGGCGTGAGTGACCTGCGGTACTGGATTGGCTTCAACATCGTGCGGGGAATCGGGCCGAAACGGCTGCGGGCGTTGCTGAGTTACTTCGGCGATGTGGAACGGGCCTGGAACGCCCCCGCCGACGAACTGCGCCGCGCCGGACTCGACCGCCGTTCGCTGCAAAATCTCCTTGCGGCCCGCTCCTCCGTTGACCTGGACGAGCAGTTGCGCCGCGTCGAGCGGGCCGGGGTGCGGGTGCTCACCTGGGAGAGCGACGAGTACCCCCCGCTGCTGCGGGAGATCAGCGAGCCGCCGCCGGTGCTGTACGTGCGCGGCGCGTTCACGGCGGCGGACGCCTGGGCGATCGCCGTCGTCGGCACGCGCCGCGCCTCCGTCTACGGCAAGGAAGTGACCCGCCGGTTGACCTCCGCCCTGGCCCGCAGCGGCATCACCATCGTCAGCGGCCTGGCGCGGGGGATTGACGGCGTAGCCCACCGCGCCGCCCTCGACGCCGGGGGCCGCACGATTGCCGTCCTGGGGTGCGGGATTGACCACATCTACCCGCCGGAGCACCGCTCGCTGGCGCGGGAGATCGCCGCTCGTGGCGTGCTGGTCAGCGATTACCCGCTGGGGACGCCGCCGGAGGGGCGCAACTTCCCGCCGCGCAACCGTATCATCAGCGGGCTGAGCCTGGGGGTGCTCGTCACCGAGGCCGGACGGCGCAGTGGAGCCTTAATCACCGCCGACTTCGCCGCCGACCAGGGACGGGATGTGTTCGCCGTGCCGGGCTCCATCCTGGCTCACGGGAGCGTCGGCACCAACAACCTGATTCGGGACGGGGCCAAGCCGGTGCTCAAGCCAGAGGACATCCTGGAGGAGTTGAACCTGACGATGGTGCCGGAGTACACCGCTGCCCGCGAGACGCTCCCCGCCGACGAGACGGAGGCGGCGATTCTGCGCCATCTCTCGGCGGAGCCGCTCCACGTGGACGAGTTGAGGCAGCAGGTGGGGCTTCCCATCGCCCAGGTGACGAGCACCCTCGCGCTGTTGGAGTTGAAAGGGCTGGTGCGGGCAGTGGGAGGGATGATGTACGTGCGGGCGCGGTAACACGGTGTTTCCGACTACTAGCCTCCCGCTCCTACGCAGAGCGTGGGGGTGAGTGGAGTACAGGCCTTGTTCCCACGCTCCGGCGTGGGAACGCGCAAGCCATCTGTCAAAACCTAACTCCCTATCCCACGATTTACGTAATTGGAGGCCGCCGAGTCTTCCGCGGCGGAAAGTGCCAGTAGAGCACCCCCAGAGGGAGTAGGATGAAGGGGATGTACGTTCTTGTGAGCAGTGCCAATACCGCAGCCAGCCAACTCAACGGCACCAGCAGTGCAGCCGGTGCACAATCCAGGAGTGACATGGTGTTGTAGAACAGGCCGATTGGAAGCGACAGAATGGCCGTGGCTCGTCCGATTTCCTGAGTTCTCTGCCGTAAGCCCCACCACAGGATGAGCACCGCAGCGACAACCAGCAACGGAGAAAGAGCAGGCCACACCTGCAACAAACTGAAAATGCCCGGCGTGTTCTTGGCAGTGGCCCACCACCCGCCGGAGGGAATAGCCTGCCACCAGTCCACGACCCACAACGGACGCCACACAGTTGGCAAACCCCACAAAGCGATGGTGAAGGCTACCCACTGACTCAACGTCTTGCGGCGGAACGCCACCAATCCAGCAAGTGCCACGGAAGTAACACTAAGGCCGCTTGGGGCTTCAGGGTGATAAATGCTCCTAGTAATGCTCCTGACCAAGTGCGCTTGAGCCCTCGTGCCAGTGCCCAGAAAAGAAGGTCTACTTGCCCAGAAGAGAGTAAGTGCATCACCGGTACGTACAGCACCCACTCCCAGAACCTGATCCGAAAGAAGTACACCAACAATCCGAGGTTGAGCAAGATCCAACTCCCAAAAGCCACTTTCTCCGGCACGAGTGCGAAGATGCTCAAAAAATACGCGAACGGAAGAGGGTAGTAGAAATACGCAACAGAGAAGGGGTCGCGCCCTTCTAGGACAGCATGTCCGGCCCGCCACAAAATGGAGAAATCCCAGCCGTTCACTACACTATCGCCTCCTCTCTGATTGCTCGCATGCCCTGCATGTGAGCAGGGAGCGTTGCGACGCCTCTTGCGTTCCCACGCTGGAGCGTGGGAGCGAGTAGGTAGCCGGAGCGTGGGAGCAAGCAGCACACTCACCCAACGAGCAGAAAGAGCAGATCGTTGACGTTCGTCCCCGTCGGCCCGGTGCGGACTAAATCCCCCAGGGCCGCGAAGAAGTGGTAACTGTCGTTGGCCGCCAGGTAGGCCGCCGGGTCGAGCCCCAACGCGCGGGCGCGGGCGACGGTCTCGCCAGTGACGATCGCCCCCGCGCCGTCCGTGGGGCCGTCGGTGCCGTCGGTCGCCAGCGCCATCAGTAGCAGCCCCGGCCAGCCGTCGAGGGCGATGGCCGCCGCCAACGCCAACTCCTGATTCCGTCCCCCCAGCCCCGGCCCGCCGACGGTGACGGTCGTCTCACCGCCCCAAACAAGGGCGGCCGGCGGCGGGCCGGGGCTGGGGGGACGGAATCAGG
>JALWUZ010000366.1 GCA_027079895.1 Anaerolineae bacterium | reverse complement strand
GTCTAGTGTAATCACGTCCGCCGATGCGGATGACGCCCCGCTTCGGCTCGTAGAAGCGGCACACCAGGTTGACGATGGTCGTCTTTCCGCCGCCCGTCGGCCCGACCAGCGCGATGGTCTCCCCCGGCCGCACCCGGAGCGAGAAATCCCGCAGAACCGGGTTGGCCTCGTCGTACCAGAAATCCACGTGGTCGAACTCGATTTCTCCGCGGACGGTGCCGGGGTCGAACGCGCCGGGGCGGTCTTTCACCTCCGGCTCCGCGTCCACCAGCGAGAAGACCCGCTCGGCGGAGGCGATGGTGTGCTGCAATTCGGCGTAGACCCGCGCCAAGTCCTGCACCGGCCACAGGATGAAGGTGACGTACCCCACGAAAGCCTGAATCCCGCCGACGGTCAGCGAGCCCATCTGGGCCTGCAACCCGCCGTACCAGACGATGCTCCCCAACGCCAACGCGCTGATCAACTGCACCGTCGGCAGGAAGAGCGCGGAGAACCAGGCCGCCCGGTAGGAAGCGCGGTACATCTCACCGGTCAACTCGCCGAACTCCCGCAGATTCTCCTCCTCCCGGCAGAGGGCCTTCACCACCCGCACCCCCTGGATGTTCTCGTTGTACGCGCCGGTGATGCGGGAGTTCAGTTTCCGCACCCGCCGGTATTGCAGGATGATGCGCTTCCTGAACTGCGCCGCCACGACCAGCAGCACCGGCACGATGGCGAAGACGATCACCGCCAGCCGCCAGTTGATGAGCAGCATGAAGTAGATGGCGGTCGTGATGTTCATGAACCCCCAGACCACGTCCAGCAGCCCCCACGTGACCAGATCCGCCATCCGGTTGGAGTCGGACGTGACCCGCGAGATGATCCAGCCCACCGGCGTCCGGTCGAAGTAGGAAAACGAAAGTTCCTGGAGGTGCTCGAACATCTGCTTCCGCAGGTCGTACTTGATCCGCTCCCCCAGGATGCCGGTCAGGTAGATGAACGTGAACACCCCCGCCGCCTGGGCGACGATCAGCCCGGCGTACAGGGCGGCGATGCGCGTGAGCGCGTTCACGTCCCGCGCGACGATGCCCTCGTCAACGATGCGTTTGCCGAGATAGGTGAAGTAGGAGTCCAGCACCGAGACGCCGGCGATCGCCAGCAGAAACCCCACCAGCCAGGGCCAGTGCGGGGCGGTCTGCTTCAGGATGCGCCAGATCGTCCGCCCGTTGAACTGGGTGGTGAACTCCTCCTCCTCGAACTGTGGGCGAGACATAAACCGCCTCCGTCCTCACCGGAGCAGACCCGCGAGGCCGCCCCACCGGTCATGCGACCTCCGCCCGCACCTGCAACTCGTAAGTCCGCCGGTAAATCCCCTCCTGGGCCATCAACTCCTCGTGCGTTCCGCGCTGCACGATGCGCCCATTGTCCAGCACCAGCACCAAGTCGGCGTTCATCACGCTCTGGATGCGGTGGGCGATGATGAAACTGGTGCGCCCCTCCATCAGCCGCTCCAGAGCCGCCCGAATCTGCCCCTCCGTCTC
>JALWUZ010000365.1 GCA_027079895.1 Anaerolineae bacterium | reverse complement strand
CGTTGGTCAGCACCGCGTCGGCCCGCGCCGCGAGGAGCATCACATCCCGCCACCAACTTTGCCACCAGTCCAGCGTCTCCCGCAGAGTTGCCCGGTCGCCGCCGGCCAGTTTCTCGGCGTAGCCGAACCGCTCGACGACGGAGGCCCGCAGGAGGTGCATCAGCGCGTCCAACTGCTCCGTCCGGCGTCGCAGCAGCGAGTCGTCCGCGGCGGCGCGGAGGGCCCAGCCAGGCCGCCCGCCGGAAAGGTGCGCCAGTAGCCGGGCCCGTTCCGGCGGCAGTCCCCGGCGGGCGATGAGCAGTTGTTCCAACGTCGTCACCGGAATGGGGCGCAGGGCGACCTGTTGGCAGCGGGAGACGATGGTCGGCAGCAGGTGCTCGGCGTCGTCGGCCAGCACCACCAGGACGGCGTAGTCCGGGGGCTCCTCCAACGTCTTGAGCAGCGCGTTGGCCGCGGAGGGAGTCGCCCGCTCGAAATGGTGCAGAATCGCCAACCGGCGGCCCCCCTCCGAGGGCGTCAACGAGAGGACCCGTTCCAGGTCGCGCACCTGCTCGACTTTGAGCGAGTCGCCCGCCCCCACCTCGACGATGTGCAGGTCGGGGTGATTGCCGGACGTCACCAGGCGGCATGAGCGGCACGCGCCGCAGGGGGGCGCGTCACTCTGACACAGGAGGGCCTGGGCCAGCGTCAGCGCCAGCGTCCCCTTGCCGACGCCCTCCGGCCCGGTGAAGAGGTAGGCGTGCGAGACGGAGCCGGTCGCCAGCGACCGCTGCAACATCCGCACCGCCCAGGTATGCCCGATGATGTTCCAGTCGTCCGTTGCCACGGGAGCCTCCGGTGGGGGGATGGGGGTTGACACGCAGGCGAAGTATAACACAGCCGAAAGCAGGGGGCAACTCGGCGTGGGAACGCGAGCGTCACGCTCGCAGGCGACGGATAAATCCGCCGCCTGGGTTTGGGTCTCATGCCCAGGCAGCGCATTCCATGCGCTGCCGCCGGAGGCCATCACGCCTGTTCACCGGCGACGGACCTGTTCACCGGCGACGGATAAATCCGCCGCCTGGGTTTGGAATCCAGGCCCAGGCAGCGCATTCCATGCGCTGCCGTCGGAGGCCATCACGCCTGCTCGCCGGCGACGGACCTGTTCACCGGCGACGGATAAATCCGCCGCCTGGGTTTGGGCTTCATATCCAGGCAGGGGATTCATTCGCTGCCGCCTGCCGTTCCCACGCCGTAGGGGGCGACCAACGTGTCGCCCCTCCTGGAATCCAAAATTTCCTCACTGAAAACAGAGGTGAAGATGGAACTCCTGATCGCCACTCACAACCCCGGCAAGGCCCGTGAGTACCGTCAACTGCTCGCCCGGCCGGGCCTGACGCTCCGCTTTCCGGCGGAACTGGGTCTGCACGGCGACGTGCCGGAGGACGGCGGTTCCTACGCCGCCAACGCCGCCCAAAAAGCCCTCGCCTACAGCCGCCTGTCGGGACTGCTCACCCTGGCCGACGATTCCGGCCTGGAGGTG
>JALWUZ010000364.1 GCA_027079895.1 Anaerolineae bacterium | reverse complement strand
CCGGGGAGGGGGGTGAGGGTCGCCTTTACCCCTGGGGCGACGACCCCGACCCCAACCGCGCCAACTACGATAGGACCGGCATCGGCGACACCAGCGCGGTGGGCTGCTTCCCCGGCGGGGCCAGCCCCTATGGGGTGGAGGAGTTGAGCGGCAACGTCTGGGAGTGGACGAGGAGCCTGTGGGGAAAGGATTGGAGCAAACCGGATTTCGGATACCCCTACGACCCGGCGGGCCGGAGGCGGGAGGACTTGGCGGCCGGCCCTCGCTTCCGGCGCGTGGTGCGCGGGGGTTCCTGGGGCGGCAGTCTACAGGACGCCCGGTGCGCCTTCCGCGGCTGGCCCCCCCCTGACTTCTCCGACGATGGTCTAGGGTTCCGGGTGGTGATGTCCCCGGCTCTCCCATCTCCTAAATCCTAATGGGCCAACGTCGAGAGGCGGCCGTCCCGCCGCCCATGCACCGGTGAGATGATGGGAGAAACGACTATGCAACCCAGCCTCTTTCGCCCGACGCCGACGACGCCCGCCGGCGAGCCCTACACCGTCGGCCAGATCACGGCCTACCTCAGCCGGTTGCTGGCCGACGACCCCGCCCTGGCCGACCTGTGGGTCGCCGGGGAGGTCTCCAACTTCCGGCGGGCCGCCTCCGGGCACTGCTACTTCACCCTCAAGGACGCCCAGGCGCAGATCCCGTGCGTGATGTGGCGTCGGGACGCGGCCCGGCAGCGGCCGCTCCCCGGCGACGGCGACCAGGTCGTCGCCCACGGGTACGTCGGCGTTTACGAGGCCGGGGGGCGGTATCAGTTCTACGTGGATCAACTGCGCCGGGCCGGACGGGGCGACTTGTACCGGCAGTTCGAGCGTCTCAAGGCCCGCCTGGAGGCCGAGGGGCTCTTCGCGCCGGAGCGGAAACGACCGCTGCCCCGCTTCCCCCGCCGCATCGGGGTGGTCACATCGCCCGACGCCGCCGCGCTGCGGGACATCCTCAACGTCCTGCGCCGCCGCTACCCGCTGGCCGAGGTGCTCCTCTCGCCGACGCTGGTACAGGGGGAGGCCGCCCCGCCCCAGATCGTCGCCGCGCTGGACGCGCTGAACGCGCGGGACGACGTGGACGTGATCATCGTCGCCAGAGGGGGCGGCAGTCTGGAAGATCTGTGGGCTTTCAACGACGAGCGGGTGGCGCGGGCTATCTCCCGCTCCCGCTGGCCGGTCGTCTGCGGCGTGGGGCATGAGACCGATTTCAGCCTGGCCGACTTCGCCGCCGACCGGCGGGCACCGACCCCCTCCGCCGCCGCCGAACTGGTCGCCCCGGACAAGGCCGAGTTGCGCGAACGGGTGGCGGCCCTCTCCGCCGCGCTGACCGCCGCGGCCCAGGCCGGGGTCGCCGCCCGGCGGCAGGAGGTGCGGGCGCTGGCGCGGGCGCTGGGCCATCTCTCGCCGGCGGCCCAACTCTCCCAGTCCCGCCAGCGGGTGGACGATCTCCTGGAACGCATCGGGGGGGCGGTGCGCCGTGACCTATCCCGGCGGCGG
>JALWUZ010000363.1 GCA_027079895.1 Anaerolineae bacterium | reverse complement strand
CCAGAAAAGGCTGAAAGCGGCCCCAAATTCGATTTTCAAAGAACCCAATCCTGTCGGGTTGTCCACCCGTTCTCTCGCGCTTTGTCTAAACTCGAATTGTCAATAGAAGTGAGAAAACTTTGTTCCCCACATCGTATGAAATGCCATCTTCGCTAAAGACAGCATCGTGGCAATAGTCTGCCACACAACTCAAAGATTCCTGAGAGTCTATATACATCAACATTGTGCTTCTCCCCAAAGAAAAACCACGGCCGCCGGACAGCGGTAAGTCCACATTTAATCGTGGTCGTCATATCGCTTCCTCCAGGCGTTGTGGCGGCACTTTGAACTGTAACAACTCCAGAACCGTCCAACGGTGATCGGTGAGCCCGGCCGCCATAGCCGGAGTGCGCTGCACCCAATGCACCCTCTCACCTCGTCCACAGGCTACATACAGCGGCAATCGCAGCGAGGCGTGATGGGTGCAGAAGTTGTAAACGCATCCCACCAAGTAGACGGCAGTCTCAACTCGTCCCAACCGCCGTGCAAGATGGTGGGTTCGGCGTGTTAGGAGCGACAAGCGGGAACGAAAAGTTCCGTTGAGTCGCTCAATGAAAGCGGTGTTGAGCACTCCGCCGTTCTGACTGACTTGCAGGAGTCGCTCTACAACGCTCTGCTCTCCCTGTACCAGGCGACGGGTCACCCCTGTGACCCGCCGCTTGGCGTAGCGCTTGATCACCTGCCCCAGGTGGATGTCGGGCCAGGGAACCAACCGCGGGCGACCGGGCTTGCCGGTTCGCAGGGGACTGCGGAATACCCGGCGACAGGCCGATACGTAGGTCTGCAACCCGTCGAAGCAGAGCAGCAACGGGCGGCAGAGGGCAGCGGCCTTCACCAGTTCCACCAACCCCCTGATGAGGTGCTTGTCGCGGTGCGTGCTCACCGTCGCTCCCAGCCACAGCTTGCTCTGCACCGCGATGGCCATCGCAATCCAGATGATGGCCCCCTGAATCTTGTGCCGGATTTCGTCCATCTGCACCTGCACCAGATCCAGGCCTCCCTGCAAGACGGTGGCTTCGTGGACACGCTGGCAGTGTTGCCCACTGCTCTTCCACCAAGCGTCCACCGTGCGGGGGTCGAGGTGGAAGGTGATCACAATGGCTTGCTTGGGGCAACCGTGTGCCAAGAGGCTGATCACCCAGCCGATCAACCGGTGGTCGTGATGGCGGCGGTAGAGTGGGGTGCCGGTCGTGGCGGCGAAGGTCTTGCCGCAAGTCTTGCACCTGAAGCGCTGCTCCTTGCGGCTGTGGATCCCGATGTTGCCACCTCCCACCACGCCATAATCCGGGCACTTGGGGTTGGGGCAGTACTGTTGGCTGGTGTCCATATCCATCACGCACCTCCCGGTCACAAATTGAAGTGAGCCCAGGATACCAAAGTTCGGCCCTTTTGTCCAGGCGCAGCGATCACCACGGTTAATTGCACACCTACCCTGTGATTGACAGGCCGCCCATAATCTGCTAAAATAGCGGCGTTTGTAAAAGCAGTCG
>JALWUZ010000362.1 GCA_027079895.1 Anaerolineae bacterium | reverse complement strand
ATACTGCACCAGATCCAGGGGGAGTACGAGCGGGCGCGGGAGATGTACGAGCAAGCCCTGGCAATCAGAGAGGAACTGGGGGACCGGGCCGGGGTGGCCACCAGCCTGCACCAGTTGGGGATTCTGCACCACTTGCAGGGGGAGTACAAGCGGGCGCGGGAGCGGTACGAGCAATCCCTGGCGATCGAGGAAGAACTGGGGAACCGAGCCGGAGTGGCCGGCAGCCTGCACCAGTTGGGGATGCTCCTTGAGGAGGAAAACGATCTCGACGGAGCGATCCGCTACGTCGCTGCGGCCTATGCCCTTCTCTCCCAACTCGGCTCGCCAGACCAAGAGATCGCCGCCCGGACCCTCGCTCGCCTGCGGGGGAAGATGGGGGAGGCCGCCTTCCAGTCCGCGCTGGAGCGGGCCGGGGCCGGCCCCCCGCCGGGCAGCGCCGCACCGGAGGTGGGGCTGGAGCAGGTCCTACAGGTCATCGCCGCCAACACCGTCGCCGTGCTCACCGCTGCCCCTCAGCACCGGGAGGAGTGGTGGAACGCGCTGGGCCAACTGTCTGGGCAGGCCCGCGAGCAGGGGGCTGCGGAGTTCGCCGCTTTCCTGGGCGTCTTGCAGCGGCTGGTGGAGGGCGCCCGCCCCGCCAGCCTGTCCGCTGCCGTGCCTCAGCCCTTCCGGCCCGCCTGGGAGGCCATTGTGCAGGGGCTGGAGGCATAGGAGCAAGGAGGAGGTCATGGAGAAGCAGGAACGTAAGGTCAAGTGTCCGCACTGTGGCTGGGTTCGCACCATAGACGTCTCCGTCTACGAGGACGAGGCGGCCGCCACCGTCGTCGCCGGGCGGATGAGCGACGTGCTGCGCGCTGCCGTGGCGCGGGTCAGGGAGATGCTGGCCGATCCCCGGTTGGAGGAGGCCAACGCCTGGGTGGATATGCCTCCCTGCCCCCACTGCCAGAACGTCTACCGGTACAACGTGCGCACCGGGGAGGTCAGGCCGTGAACGAGCAACTGGTACAGCCTCCGCCGCCCGACCCGCTGCTGGCCGAGACGCGGGCCTTTTGGCGGGAGGTGGGGCGGGAGATGGTCAGGGATTCGTTGGGGACGATAGACGAGGCTGCCAGGCAGGTCATCGGCGTGGACGGCGTCCTGGCCGGGCTCTACTTTCACGCCATCGCCTACAGCGACCTGCGCGGCGGGGTGCGCGGCTGGCTGGTGGCCCTCTACGTCGCGCCGCTGGTGTTGCTGCTGGTCAGTCTGCTGGCGGCGGTGCTGGTCTATTTCCCCGACCGGTACCGGGTCAACATCGCCTCCTCCGAGGCCGCCCGGCAGGTCTATGAGCGGGTGGTCGAGAGCAAGTTGCGTTTGCTCAAGGTCGCCTTGCTCGGCCTGGTGCTGGGGGTGGGCGGGGTGCTGCTGGCGGTGCTGGTCTACCTGGGAGGATAGGCGCAACCTCAGGGCCGCGTGAGGCAGTCTCAGAAAGGAGATGAAGATTGGGTAACACGGCGACTATCAGCCCGGCCTCGAGCGCACGGCAGCACACGAC
>JALWUZ010000361.1 GCA_027079895.1 Anaerolineae bacterium | reverse complement strand
CGCCGACCAGAGGAGCACCTGCCCGACGACCAGCCCGCGCCGGGGCGCGTTCTTGGACAGGCGTCCGAGCAGCAAGTTGAAGAGCACCGCCCCCGCCGCCGTGAAAGTCCCCAGCGAGCCGACCCGCCCCACATCCCAATGGCGTATGTCGGCCAAGAAGTTGGGGGTCAGGGGGATGGCGATGGCCATCGCTACGAAGGCGAACCAGGTCAGGCCGGCGAAGGTGAGGTAGCGGCGGTTCAGCACCACGTCCCAGCGGGGGCGGTCGCGGGCCTCCTTCTGCACCGGCTGGGGGGAGACGAAGAGCATAATCACCGTCGAGAGGGAGTAGACCGCCGCCGCCGCGAAGTAGACGGTGCGCATATCCGTCGCCTGGGCCAGCCAGCCGCCGATGGCCGGCGAGAGCGTCCCACCGGCGGAGTAACCGGCGAAAACGGTGGTGTAGATGCTCTCCAAGTTGCGCCCGTTGACCGAGTGGGCTATGTAGGAGTTGATCGCCGGGATGCAGTAGGCGGAGAAGGTGTAGAGCAGGAGGCCGGGGATGAGTCCCTGCCAGGTGTGGGCCAGGGCGACGAGCAGGATGCCGATGACGCCCAACATCCAGCCCCACCACATCACCCACTTGCGCGGCAGGTAATCGGAGATGATGCCGGCCGGGAGGAAACTGACCGCGCTCACCGCCGCGGCCGCCGAGAGCAGCCCGCCGATTTGGACGGGATTGGCTCCCAGTTGCTCGAAGTACAGCGGCTGGATGTAGACGAACAGCCCCTCACCGAACCCCCACAAGAACAGGGCGAAGGCGATCAAACGGGTGTCGCGGTTCATAGGGGGAATTGTACCTCACCTGGGGGATTATAGCAATCTGGGATGCCCGTGCTTTGCGGCAGTGGATGGCGGCAGCGGGTGGCGGCAGCGGATGGCGGCAGCGGATGAATCCGCTGCCTGGGCCTGAGACCCAAACCCAGGCGGCGGATTTATCCGTCGCTGGTGGAGCGACGCCGGGGCTTTTCGGCGTTCTAACCTTCGACGGATGGACAGGTAGGCGATGGCAGTGCCACCGCCTACCCCTTTGACCACAGGCGTGAGAATTTTGAAAAGCACAGGTGCGACGCACTCCCGAAGTGCGTCGCACCTGGTTTCGTTCCGTGGACGAGCGAACCGTCAGTTCCTACCCCTCTGGACGAGCGGCAGGTAGAGCCAATAGGTCTGCGGCTCCGACTCCGCCGAGCGGACGGTGAGGATGGCCCTGCTCACCACGCCCTCCACGATGGCGGTCACGTGCCACGTCCCGGCGTACTGGCTGGTGTAGACCGGGCCCGTCCACGCGCCGCCAGCCCCGTCCTCGATGAGGAAGAGAGCGTCGGCGGTGGCGTCCCAGGAGTTGGCGTACTCATCGGCGGCCGTGACGGTGTAGGTCACTTGCTCCCCGGCGGTGATGGCCGCCGTCGGCGGGGCGAGGGTCAGGGCGGCGACGGGGCCGGGCCGGACGGTGAGCGTCGCCGTGTCCTGCCGGCCGCCGTAAGTGGCGGTGATGAC
>JALWUZ010000360.1 GCA_027079895.1 Anaerolineae bacterium | reverse complement strand
TCACGGGCTACATAACGGTATAGACCATTGGCTACAAGTTAAGGTTTTCTGGGATTGTCAAGTTGGGGATCTTGCGGCCCCAGGGCAATCAGCGGGCGACCGCCGCTGTTTTCCCTTGCGCTTGATGAGGCCCAGCCAGTCGGCGTTGGCAGCCAGATACGCCACCAACTCTACCTTCTGACCGTGCCGGAGAGCCTGACCGAAGTAGTACAGTCCCCGATAGACCATCTCGAGTGAGATGTCTACGAAGGGCCGGCCCAGCCATTCAGCAACTGCATCGGTCAGGTCTACCAGGACGGCATACAACAACCAGGTAGTCCAAATCTGGAGTTGAATGCCGTAGGATGAGCTAGTCCAGAAATAGGCCAACCCCAACAGCCGCTTGACGACGTTGAAAGCGTCCTCAATCCGCCACCGCTGGTGATACAGAGCGGCCACATACACGGCGGGCAATGTCCCAGGGTTCAGCCCATTGGTCAGGTACTCGTACCATTGCCCCCGATAGCGAACCCGGACCAGGCGCACCAATTGGCGGCTTTCACCACGCCCAATCCAGACCAGAAGGTCATGCACTTGAGGTGTGCGTTGGAAAACCTTCTGAACCTTGAAAGAAAGATTGCGCTTTGCTCTGGTGATGAAGGTCACGTCCTTCAACTGGGCGAAGACCTGGAAGTTGGTGAAGCCCAAGTCCAGGATGAGCAAAGCACCGGTCGGCAGGGCCTGGCGAATACGAGGCCAGAAACGTTGGTCGTGGGCCGTGGCCTCTTCCTCGTACCAGATGGCGCGGGGCAGCCAGGAACACACATCCAACACGGCCATCATCTTGCCCGCCAAGGACGTCGGCTGTCGGCCTCGTAGCAGACCGACCTTGCGCACCAAAGCGTCCAAGGTCGAACCGTCCACGGCCAGCACCGCCGGATACCGCTCTCGCGCCCAGGCCAGGACGGGAGGCAAGGGACGGCGACGGTTGCGCCAACGCTCCTGCAGGCGCGGCAAGACGTGGAGTAGGACCTGCCGGAACAATTGCGGCGGGAAAGTGCGCAACCGTTCGGAGATCGCCTGCTGACTGACGACCAGCGGGGGCACCCACAGCAACCCTTCGCTCCGCAAAAGACGGGCAATCTCCGTGCCGCCGCTGCCGATCTGTCGCCAGATGAGGCTGACCATGATGGCGACCATCACCGACAGGGTCAGCACCCGGTTTCGCAGCTTGAGTTGCCGGAACAATGCGGCCTGCGCTGCGATGGCCGGACGGAGCAGTTCGGCGAGTCGCTGTTGCACCTGCTCATCCGGCGGTGGAGTGAGGGGTCGCTTGCTGCGATCCCGTTGGATGGCCCGCGTGTGGCGGACCGTGCTCTTCCGCTTCTTCTTTTTGGTGGACATAGGCCAATCGTGCCGGATTGTTGAGATTCGTCAAGTTGGGAAGCGGTTGACGCCAAACCGACCCGAGGCCACCGAAACTTGACAAATTGGGCAACACCTTAACTTGTAACCAATGGGTATAGACTTTGTTGCCCCAACAGGCACTCCCTTATATGCAATG
>JALWUZ010000359.1 GCA_027079895.1 Anaerolineae bacterium | reverse complement strand
GGCGGACGTCGGTCGCGGCCAGGCGGCGGGTCAGATGGCGGCCGATGAAGCCGGTCCCGCCGGTGATGAGGATACGGACGCCCGGCGGAACGCTCATCCCCTACCCCTTCCTCCTCCGCCGCCGGAAGAGCAGCCGCAACGGGGTGCCGACGAAGCCGTAAGTTTCCCGCAGCCGGTTTTCCAGGTAGCGCTCGTAACTGAAATGCACCAGGTCGGGGTCGTTGACGTGGAAGACGAAGGTCGGCGGGTCTACCCCCGGCTGGCTGACGTAGTAGATTTTGAGCCGCTTGCCCCGCTTGCTGGGGGGCGCGTGCCGGTCGAGGGCGTCCCGGATGAGCCGGTTGAGCGGCCCGGTGGCGACGCGCTGGTAGCGGGACTCCTGGACGCTCAGGGCCAGGGGGATGACCTTGTTCACCCGCTGGCCGGTGAGGGCGGAGATGAAGAGCACCGGCACGTAGTCGAGGAAGCGGAGCGCGTCCCGCACCCAGCGGGTGTACTCGGTCATGGTGTGGCTGTCCTTGTTCTCGACCGCGTCCCACTTGTTGACGAGGACGACGACGCTGGCCCACTCGTCCAGGATGAGGCCGGCGACGTGGGCGTCCTGCGCCGTGACCCCCTCCACGCCGTCAATGACGAGCAGGGCGACGTCGGCCCGCCGGATGGCCCGCAGGGCCCGCAGGACGCTGTACTGCTCCACTCCACGCGCGATGCGGCCCCGCCGCCGGATACCGGCGGTGTCAATCAGAGTGATGGGGATTTTCGCGCCGTCGTCCGCCGTCCACTCCAAGCGGGTGTCAATGGCGTCGCGGGTGGTGCCGGGGAGGGGGCTGACGATGGCCCGCTCCTCGCCCAGCAGCCGGTTCAGCAGTGACGACTTGCCGACGTTCGGGCGTCCGACGATGGCGAGACGGGAGCCGGGCGCGGCCTCCTCCACCTCCGCCGCCGGAGGGAGGGAGTCCACGACGGCGTCGAGCAGGTCGGCAACGCCGGTGCCGTGCAGGGCGGAGATGGGGTAGACGGTCGCCGCCAGCCCCAGGGAGTAGAACTCCAGCGCGGCCTGCCGCAGACGGTCGTTGTCCGCCTTGTTGACCGCCAGGAAGACCGGGCAGCGGGCCCGGCGGAGGATGTCGGCGACCTCGCTGTCGCCGGCGGTGACGCCGCTGGTGGCGTCGGTGAGGAAGATGACGGCGTCGGCGTCGCGGATCGCTTGCTCGGCCTGCTCCCGAATCAGCGGGATGAAGGGGGCAGAGTCCTGGGCGAGCACCCGTTCCGGCCCCGGACGGCGGCCGGCGACGACGGTCTCCGGGAGTACCTCGATGCCGCCGGTGTCAACGATGGTGAATGGGAGGCCGTTCCACTCGGCGTCGGCGTGCAGCCGGTCGCGGGTGGTGCCGGCCCGGTCGTGTACCACCGCCAGCCGCCGGCCGACGATGCGGTTGAAGAGTGTGGATTTGCCCACGTTGGGCCGCCCGACGAGGGCGACGAGGGGTTTGTCCTTCACCGCGCAGTCACCTCCACCTGGACGGTGGCCGGGTTGATGCTCTG
>JALWUZ010000358.1 GCA_027079895.1 Anaerolineae bacterium | reverse complement strand
CAGGCTCATCCCCAGTCCGGCGAGCAGCAGCAGCGCGGCGATGGCGGTGAGCCGCGTCTCCGGCTCGGTAGCGACGAATTGTAAAAACGACTTCAACCGCCCGGCGGCAGTTGAAGTCGTCGTCCCAGAGACGGCGGAGCCGGCTCTGGGGCCGTCCCGGTCGTCGGCGAGGGTGTAACCGGCCGTGCTGACGGCGGCGGCGATCTGCTCCACCGCCAGGGTCGGTGTGGTGAACGAGACTACCAGCGTGCCGGTGGCGTGGTCAACGTGGCATTCCTCCACGCCGTCCACCCGGCGGACGGTGGCCTCGACTCGGCCGGCGCAGTCTATGCAGGACAGGCCGGCGACGTGAAACTCTTGGACAGGCATGACATCCTCCCCGTCACTTTTGCTTGGTATTGCGAATCCGAATCACCCAGTCGTCATCGCTGCCCTCGACGCACAACAGTTCCAGCCCTAGGGCCCGCACCGCCATCGGAATCTCCAATTTCGACGCCGGATGGGTGCCGACGACCTCGATCACGTCCCCCTCGGCGGCTTGGCGCAGGGCCCGGCGGGTCTCTACCAGCGGCACCGGGCAGTTTGCTCCCCGGCAGTCCACCACGATGTTCGCCTCGGCGACCGGGCAGCGAATCTCCCGGGTGTCAACTTTGACGTCCGGCATCGGCTGCTCCTATTCGGTGAAGTCCACTATCACATGCTCCACGTCCCAGCGGGGCTCCAGTTTGTCCACGATGTCCTCTTCGATAGCGGCGGCGAACTGGTGGTCGGCGGGCAGGTTCAGCCTCACGCGCACCGTGCCGTCCTCAACCGCGATGTCCTCGACCAGGTTGGTGCGCACGATGTCCAGGCCGACGACGGGGTTCATCACGTGCTTGAGCCGCTTGCGGACGATCTCGACAGTGGTCGGCTCCCGCTCCGTGACCAGCCCGTGCCGCTCCTCGTAGTTCTGGATGGCGGCGCGGAGGCCGTCCACGGCCAGCACGGAGCAGTGCGTCTTGATGGGGGGCAGTCCGCCCAACGCATCCGCGGCCTGTTTCCAGGTGATGTGCTTGGCCTCGTCCAGTGTCTTCCCTTTGGCCAACTCGGTGATGATCGAGCCGGTGGCGATGTTGGAAGCGCAGCCGTAGGACTCGAATTTGATGTCGGTGATGCGCTTGTCGTCCTCGTCCACCTTGAGGTAGACGGCGACCATATCGCCGCAGGCTGGACTCCCTTCGACCGCTTTGGCGTCGGCGTCCTCAATCCGCCCGACGTTGCGCGGGTGGCGGAAGTGTTCCATCACGGTTTCGCTGTACGGTATCGGCATTTGTCCCTCCTCGAATCAATCTTTCCCCAGCGGGCTGATGTCCCGCAGGAGTGTGACCACTTCGGTGATCGCTTCGGCCACGGCGTCCACGTCCTCCATCTCGTTGAAGCGGCCGAAGGTGAAGCGCACCGAGCCGTGCGCCCGCTCGTGATTGCCCCCAATCCCCAGGATGACGTGGCTGGCCTCCAGCGAGCGGCTGAAGCAGGCCGAGCCGGTGCTGACGGCGAAGCCGCGCATGTCCA
>JALWUZ010000357.1 GCA_027079895.1 Anaerolineae bacterium | reverse complement strand
CATCCCGTGAGTAAGTCAATCCGCCGTTTAGATTTCGTCTCTGCGGGGTAGGCGATGGCAGTGCCATCGCCTACCCCTTTGACCGTAAGCGTAAGGGACCTTGAAAAGCCCTAGTGGATTTCGTCGCCGTTCGCGGACGGTCAGATGGTACTGCGTCGCGGTGGCCTCGTCTCCCAAGCAAAAAGGCGTCCTCGCAAGGACGCCTCCACAAACTCCTGGCCCTGGGATGGGCTTCAAGATGCCGCTGTCAGGCAGAGGCCGATGCGCTCTCCACCTGGTCGCCCGGCAGGACGAAGCCCCGCGCCCGCAGTTGCTTCTTCAGCAGCACCAGCGACTTGAGCCCAAAGCCCTTCAAGTTGGTCAGCATGTCGTCGCCGCCCTCTTCCAACTTCGCCAGCACGTCGCCGACGGTGCGGATTCCCGCGCCGTCGAGGACTTTTTGGGCCCGCGTGCCGATCTCTAGTTCCGTCAGCGGCAGTTCCGGCGAGGTAGCCAGAGCCTTCCGCCGCTCCGCCTCGGAGCGAATGCGCTCGCGCCGCTTCAGTTTGCGCATGAACCGGTCCACCTGTCCGCCGGAGTCCACGATGCGCTGCTCGCCGGTGAAGAAAGGGTGGCACTTGGAGCAAATGTCGGTGCGGATGACCGGCACCGTTGAGCCGACGGTCCAGGTATTGCCGCAGGCGCAGATCACCTGGGCTTCGGGGTAGAACTGGGGATGAATGTTCGCTTTCATAATCACTTCCTATGCTCGCGTCGGGTAGACGCTGACCTGTTTACGCCCTCCACGGATGTACTCGTAACGGACGAAGCCGTCGGCGGTGGCGAAGAGGGTGTAATCTTTCCCCATCCCGACGTTCTTGCCCGGCTTGATGCGCATACCGCGCTGCCGCACGATGATGTTGCCGGCCCGCACGGCCTCACCGCCGTACTTCTTCACGCCCAGCCGCTTGGCGCGGCTATCACGACCGTTGCGGCTGCTGCCGCCGCCTTTCTTGTGCGCCATCTTCCACCTCCTACACCACGATCTCGTCCACGTGAAGGCGGGTATATTGCTGCCGGTGCCCTGCCCGGCGGCGGTATCGCTTCCGGGGACGGTATTTGAAGATGCGAATTTTAGGGCCCTTCTCCTGCGCGACGACCGTCGCCCGCACGCTGGCCCCTTCGACGGTGGGCCTCCCGACCATAACCTTGTCTCCGTCGGCGACCAGTAGCACCTCGTTCAACTCCACCTGCTGGCCCACCTCTTCCGGCAGCCGCTCGACGAGGATGGTCTGCCCCTCCTCGGCGCGGTACTGTCGGGAACCCGATCTCACTACAGCGTACACTTTCATCCTCCCTCTAGCGCACTAGGAGGCCGAGCCGCGAGGACCCGGCCACCCGGCAGCATTATACCGGAAGTCCCGGTTTTGTCAACCGCTTCTCGCGTCGGGATTTCGAAGCAAACCGGGGCCTCCGTATCAACCCCCCACTTCTACCCTCGTTCAGGCGGGGTTGCCAAAATGCGTTTCTTCGGCGAAAATAGGACATCCGCGACCATCGCCCGTCAGCGGAAAC
>JALWUZ010000356.1 GCA_027079895.1 Anaerolineae bacterium | reverse complement strand
TCCCAGGCCGCCACCAGAGCGAGTCCCAGGAGCAACAGTGCGCTCGTCTTGGTCAGCGCGGCCAGCCCGATGACCGCCCCCAGGAGGACGCCCCGCCTCACCGTCGCCCCCCGGTTGACCATCCGCGCCAGCAGCCAGAGCGCGACGGTGGAAAGGGCCGCCGCCGCGCTGTCGTTGTTGACCACCCCGCCGATGAAGATGAATTGGGGGACGAGGGCCACGAGCAGCGGGACGCTCAGCGCCCAGCCCGGCCGTTGGGGGAACGCTTCCCGTCCCAGCCCTCCGGCGGCGACGACGGTCAGCGCGGCGAAGAGGAGCGACGCCAGCCGCGCCAGATGCACCGCCAGCGCCGCCCCGCGCCAGGGGAAACGCTCCCGCGCCGTGTGGATGAGCATGTTCTTGTTGTCGTTCACCGTCGGCCCGGCCTGGTAGCCGAAGCCGGGATTGTGGTACATCAACTCCGGCAGGTCATCGTCGGGGACGGAGCCGCTCACCAGCGCGGCGACGGCGTAGTAGAGCGGCGGCTGGGCCACCTCCTGATAAGCCCCGCTCCGGTCGTCGTCCAACGCGGGGAGGGCGTGCTCCTCCGCCAGATAGCGGACGTAGGCATAGTGCCACACCTCGTCGGGGGCCTCGAAAATCGGGGTGACGAAACTGTAGGCCGCGCTCAGTCCCAGGAACACGACCGCCACCGCCGCGAGGAGACGGTCGCGGCGCGGGAACGAGAGGGGGCGGGGGTGGAACTGCGCCAGCAACATCCCGGCCAACATCAATCCGCTGCCGACCAACTGCCGCGCCGTCATCCGCTCCCCCAGCAGCCACCAGCCGAAGAGCGCGGCGAAGACCGCCTCCCCGCTGAGGATGATGGCCGCGTGGGTCGCCGGGGCGTACCGCTGGGCGACGACCTGCCCGGTGTATCCCAACGCGGTGGAGAGGAGCCCGGTGTAGAGAATCGCCGGGGCCGCCGTCCGCAGCCCGGCCACTGTCCCCCCCTCCAACGCCAGCGCGAAAGGGAGGCTGAGGGCCGCGCAGGTGAGATACTGCGTGATCGCCAGGAAGAGCGGGTCCCGGCCCGGCGCGATCTTCCCGACGGCGACCACGTGCAACGTCCACAGCAACGCGCTGCCGAAGACCCACCCGTCGCCCGGCGCGACCCGAAAGGCGGCCTGCACGCTGAGGAGGAACAGCCCGCCCACCGCCAGCACCGCTCCCAGCCAGTTGTTCCAACCGACCCGCTCCCGCCACACGAGGGCCATCAGCAGTGGGACGAGCACCACGTACAAGCCGGTGATGAACCCGGCCTTGCCCGCGCCGGTCTCCACCAGGCCGATCTGCTGCAAGGCGGCCCCGCCGAAGAGCAACACGCCCAGCAACACCCCGCCGCGCAGGTCGCCGGGCCGCCCCGTCGTCCGACCGGTCGCCCGCAGCCACCGATCGGCCGGTATCAGCACCAGTCCCCCCAGGGCGAACCGGGCGGCGTTGAAGGTCAGCGGGCCGATGGACTCCATCCCCCGCCGTTGGGCGACGAACGCGCTCCCCCACACGATGGCGACCAGCAGCATGCCCAGGTCGGCCAGCAGGGAAACGCGGCGAGAGGGAGAATCACTCATAACGCAGGGCGTCAATGGGGTTGAGAAGCGAGGCCCGGCGGGCGGGGTAGATGCCGAAGAACAGCCCCACTGCCGCCGAGAAGGTAGTCGCCAGGATGACCGATTGAGGGGTGACGACGGCGCGGAAGCCGTCAATGAGCGCGGAGATAATCGCCGCCCCCAGGACGCCCAATCCGATGCCGATCATCCCGCCGACCAGCGAGAGGGTCATCGCCTCGATGAGGAACTGCCAAAGAATGTCACGCCGCCGCGCCCCGACCGCCTTGCGCAGGCCGATCTCCCGCGTCCGCTCCGTCACCGAGACCAGCATGATGTTCATAATCCCGATGCCCCCCACCAACAGGCTGATGCCGGCGATCGCCCCCAGGAAGGCGGTCAGCACGCCGGTAATCTGGCCGAAGACGTTCAGGATGTCCTCCTGGCTGATGATGGAGAAATCGTCGTCGTCGCTGAAGTCAATGTGATGCCGCTCCCGCAGGATGGCGGCGACCTCGTCTTTGGCAGCCTGGATGCGCTCCTCGCCGACCACCTCGACGATGATGACGTTGACCTTGTACTCCCCGCTGCGGCTGCGGGAGGGGAAGAGGCGGGTCTGGGCTGTCGTCAGCGGCACCAGCACCACGTTGTCCTCATCCCCCATCTGCGAGCCCCCCTTTTCGATGAGGATGCCGATGACCCGGAAGGGGACGCCGTTGATCTTGACCATCTCGTCGAGGGGGTAGGGGTTGTCGGGGAACAGGTTTTCGACGACCGTCTTCCCCAGCAAGGCGACCCGCGCCCGGCTGTTCATATCGTCCTGAGTGATGAAGTCGCCGACCTCCGGGGGCCAGTTGCGGACTTCCTCGAAGACCGGCGGCACGCCCAGCACGGTGGCGACCGTCTCCCGCTTGCCGGTGGAGACGACCGTCGAACTGAACTGCTCCGGGCAGACGGCGGCCACGTCGGGGGCGCGGATGGGGTCTTGGAGGGCCTGCGCGTCGCCGAGCGTCAGTTCCGCCCCGCCGGCCACCATCCCCGGCATGGCGAAACGGCTCTGCTCCATCGAGCCCGGCATGATGAACAGGAGGTTGGAGCCCATGCTCTGGAACTGTTCGGTGATGTAGACCGATACCCCTTCGCCGGCGGACATCAGGGTAATGACGGCCCCGACGCCGATGATGATGCCCAGCATAGTCAGCGCGGCCCGCATTTTGTTGGCCGCCAGTGCCCGCAGCGCGATGCGCACGCTTTCCAGGATTTTCATCCCGCCTCACCTCCTCCGGTGGCGATCAGCGGCGCGGCGACTGTCTCCACGTCGGTAATCAGGCCGTCGTGCAGGTGGACGATGCGCCCGGTGTGGCGGGCGATGTCGGGGTCGTGCGTCACCAGGACGACGGTGATGCCCCGCTCGCGGTTCAGGCGTTGGAGGATCGCCATCACCTCGGCCCCGGACTTGCTGTCCAGGTTGCCGGTCGGCTCGTCGGCGAGGATGATGGCGGGGTCGTTGACCAACGCCCGCGCGATCGCCACCCGCTGCTGCTGCCCGCCGGAGAGTTCCGCCGGCGTGTGGGAGAGCCGTTCCGCCAGGCCGACGGACTCCAACGCCCGGCGGGCGCGTTCCTTCCGCTCCGCACCGCCCACCCCGGCGTAGATTAGGGGGAGAGCGACGTTCTCCAACGCGCTGGTGCGGGCGAGGAGGTTAAAGGTCTGGAAAACGAAGCCAATCCGCCGGTTGCGGATGGCGGCCAGTTGGTCGTCGTCGAGGCGGCTGGCGTCCTGACCGGCCAGGATGTAGGCCCCGGAGGTGGGCTGGTCGAGGCAGCCGAGGATGTTCATCAGGGTGGATTTGCCGGAGCCGGAGGGCCCCATAATCGCCACCATCTCCCCCGGCTCGACGGCCAGGGAGACGCCGCGCAGGGCGTGGACTTCCACGGAGCCCATGCGGTAGATTTTGGTGATTTCGTGCAGTTCGATGACCGGTTGTGTCATAGCGCGTCCTTCGATGGGCACATACGCGGGGGGCGCACACGTGGGGGGCGCACACGTGGGTGCGCCCCTACGCCACGTCCCCGTCCCGCATTGTGGGGAGGCGCACACGTGGGGACGCCCGCGTGCCCGTCGCCGCGATGTAGGGGGCGACCTGCGTGTCGCCCCAACTTTAGCGCAGCCCCAGCCCCTGTTCCTCCACCAAGACGACCACGTCACCCTCGGAGAGACCGGAGCGCACCTCCGCCAGCCCATCGTGCTGCACCCCGATTTCCACGTCCACCCGCTCGAGCCCCGCCGCCGTCCGCCGCTGGACGTAGGTCTGGCCGGTGTCCTTGTCCACCCGCACCGCCCAGGTCGGTATCAGCAGCACGTCGTTCAGTTCCTCGATGATGATCGTCGCGTTGGCGGTCATGTCGGCTCGGATGGGAGCCGTGGTCGGGTCCAGCGCGATCTCCACCTCGTAATAGACCACCCCGCCTTCCAGCGTCGCCGCCGGAGCGACCCGCTCCACCGTCCCCGTGAGGGTCAGGTCCGGCAGCGCGTCCAGCGTCACCTCAGCCGTTTGCCCCTCCTCCAACTGCCCGACGTCCATCTCGTCCACCAGGATGGAGACCCGGTACTGGGAGGCGTCCAGCAAGACGATGGCCGGGAGCCCACCGGCGGCCATCTCCCCCTCGACGACGTTGACCGCCGCGACGAGGCCGTCGAAGGGGGCGCGGAGGACGGTCTTGTCGAGGGCCAGTTGCGCCTCCCGCAGCGCGACCTCCGCCTGGGCGACCTGGGCCTCGGCGGTGGCGATCTGAGCCTCGGTCGGGCCGGCTTTCAGCAAGTCGAGTTGGGCCTGGGCCGCGTCCCGCTGGGCCTGGGCGGCGGCGACGTTCGCCCGCGCCGCCCGCACCTCATTGACATCGGCCCCGGCGAGGAGTTCGTCGTAACGGGCCTGGGCCGCCGCCAGCGACCGCTCGGCGGCCTGCCAGTTGTACCGCGTCTGCTCCTCCGGCGGCCCCAGGGCGGGACAGAGTTCCTGCTCGCCCTGGCCGTAGGGCAGTTCGATGGTGATGCAGGTCAGGGTCTTGTCGTGGGCCTCTTTAGCGTCGTCACGTTGTTTGGTGGCCGCGAGCAGATCCGCTTCAGCGGCGGCGATCTGGGCCGCGCTGGCCCCGCCGGTCAGTTGGGCGAGATTGGCCTGAGCCGCGTTCAATTGCGCTTCGGCGGCCCGCAGGTTGGCCTCCGCTGAGGCGACCTCCTCCTGGCGGGGGCTTTCCTGCAACTGGGCCAGCCGCGCCTGGGCGGAGGTCAGCGCGGCCTGGGCCTGTCGCACCCGGAGGGCGGCCTGAACGTCGTCGAGGCGGGCCAGAACGTCGCCGGCGGAGACTCGCTCCCCGACCGCCACCGGCACCTCCACGATCTTGCCAGGCGACTCGAAGGTCAGGTTGACGCGGGCCTGGGGTTCGACGGAGCCGCTGCCGGAGACGGAGACCAACAGCCGCCCCCGCTGCACGACGGCGGTGCGGGCTCCTTCCGCCTCCGGCGCGGCGGCGTGGCGCGGTCGCCAGATGGCCAGGTAGCCGACGCCGACGATGACGACGACGAGCAAAGCGATGTAAAGCAGCGTGCGTTTCATTTACCTTCTCCTGAACCTGAAGGTGGGGGATTCCTCCACCAGGACGACCACGTCACCCTCGGAGAGGCCGGAGTGCACCTCCGCCTGTCCCTCGTACCGCACTCCGATCTCCACGTTCACCCGCTCGAGCCCCGCCGCCGTCCGCCGCTGGACGTAGGTCTGGCCGGTGTCCTTGTCCACCCGCACCGCCCAGGTCGGTATCAGCAGCACGTCGTCCAGTTCCTCGACGACGATCGTCGCGTTGGCGGTCATGTCGGCCCGGATGGGAGCCGTGGTCGGGTCCAGCGCGATCTCCACCTCGTAGTAGACCACCCCGCCTTCCAGCGTCGCCGCCGGAGCGACCCGCTCCACCGTCCCCGTGAGGGTCAGGTCCGGCAGCGCGTCCAGCGTCACCTCCGCCGTCTGCCCCTCCTTCAACTGCCCGATGTCCATCTCGTCCACCAGGATGGA
>JALWUZ010000355.1 GCA_027079895.1 Anaerolineae bacterium | reverse complement strand
AGATGGAGCCGCCGCCGGTTCTGTGGGGAGGGCCGTCGGCTCCGCCGGTGCGGGGGAGTTGCAGGCCAGGATGCTCAACGCCAGGACGCAGAGGGCCGCGAGCGGCGCGATGAGGTGGATGCGGTTCATCGTTCGGTCTCCTTCATAGGATGTGCGCCCGCGTCGGCCCTACTCTCTCGCCAGCAGCGGCAGGTAGAGGCGGCGGGCGGGCCAGAAAGTACCGGCCACGTCCGACCACTGCCCCGCCGCGTCCTGCGACCGATGCCCGAAGTAGGTGATGCCGCCGCTGTAGGGGATGGAGGCGGTGTAACTTCCGGCGTCGCCCGGCAGGGCGGCGGCCAGCGGAGCGGCGGAGGCCCAGTTGGACGCGGTGAGGCGCGTGCCGGAGTAGCGCAGGCTGTTCGTGACCGCGCCGGTCGGCGGGCTCCAGGTCAGGGTGATCGTCAAGGTGGTGGAATCGGTGACGGCGCGGCTGACGCGCAGGTCGCCCGCGGGCTCCGGCGGCGGCTGGCCGTACTCGTCGGCTCCGATGTCCGGCGCGGAGCCGATGGGGCGTTGGTCGCCGTCGAAATCGTCGCCGACCTGGGTCAGCGTCGCCGCCTGGTCAATGGCGGCGGTGGCCGTGCTGCTCAGGTGCAGGTCGGCATGGGCGGCGTCGGCGAACCAGTCGCTTTGGGCTGTGGTGAGGTTGCCGATGCCGGTCGCCCCGGCCCCGTCGCGGTCGAGGAGGATGGGCATGTTGGTCAGGTTGTAGGCGAAGGTGCCGGTGGAGTCGGAGAAGCGGGCCTCCATCCCCCAGGTCAGGCCGGGGGAGGGTGAGAGCAGCCAGGCGGTGTTGTGGGCCACCAGCCAGCCGGAGGCGTGGATCATCTCGATGACCACGTCGTGGGGCTGGGAGGCGTAGATGATGTTGTTGCGCACGACCCCACCGCTGTGGTCGCCGGCGTCGTGGCTGGGATTGCCGAAGGAGATCCCCTGGTAGCAGTCCACCAACAGGTTGCGCTCTACCACAGTGCCCGACGAGCCGGACCAGAACAGGATCGTCGGTACGGGGGTGTTGCCCGGCGTGCGGATGCGGTACCACTCGTTGTCGCGCACCGTCCAGTTGTGGGCGTTGTGGGCACTGATGCCGTTGGTGTACTCGTCGGGGGCGGCGGTGGTGTACTCTAGCCGCGAGCAGGCCAGCAGGCCGTCGTCGCTGCCGTCTCCGTAGGGGTTCACCTTGACCAACTGGTCGCCGATGTCCACGATGTGCAGGTTGTAGAGCACGGGCCGGTCCCGCCCCTGGATGGAGACGCCGTGGTCGTTGGCGTTGCGGATGGTGAGGTCGGCGATGGTCACGTCGTTCGCCTCGACCAGGATGCCGAACCGTCCGCCGACCATACCGCCGAAGTCGAGCACCACGTCGTCGCGGTCGCCGGTGGCTCCGCGCAGGGCGATGCCGTCGTTCACGATGTAGACGTAACTTTGCATGTGGTACGTGCCCGCTGCGATGAGGATGGTGGTGCCGGCGGCGGCGTTGTAGGCCTGGTCGCGCAGGTCGGCCTCGGTGGAGACGGTGACGG
>JALWUZ010000354.1 GCA_027079895.1 Anaerolineae bacterium | reverse complement strand
GCCCCAGTCCCGCGCCCAATCCCGTGCCGTTGATGGAGTCCCCGCACGGGACGGCGCCGTCGGCGGGTCGCAATCGGGGTTTGGAGACAGGGATTGGGCTGGTGTCGCTGGCGGCGGCGGTGCTGGTGGTCTACTGGCTGCTGTACCGCGCTCCGTCGCCGGGGCCGCTGCCGGAGTACGCCCGTCCGCTGGTGGAGGAGATCGCCGCGCTGGACGCCGATTTCGAGGGGGGACGGGTCGCCGAGCAGGTTTATCGGAAGGAGCGGGACGCGCTCAAGAGGCGGCTGCGTGATCTGCTGGTCGGCGGGGAGGGGTCGGAGTAGGGAAGCATCGGCGGTGATCCAGGTCCGCAATCTCACCAAGTCCTTCGGGACGCGGAAGGCCCTCGTGGGGGTCAATCTCGACATCGCGGCGGGGGAGTTCGTCGCCCTGGTGGGGCCGAATGGGGCCGGCAAGACGACGCTCCTCCGCATTTTGGCGACGCTCTCCCGTCCGACCGCCGGTTCTGTGCGCATCGCCGGTCTCGACCCGATGAAGGCCGGGGAGCAGGTGCGGCGGCGCATCGGGTTCCTCTCTCATCGCACACTCCTCTACGATGATTTGACCGCTGTTCAAAACCTCCGTTTCTACGCTCGAATGTACGATCTCCCCGCCGCCGACGACCGCATCGCCGCGCTGCTGGCTCAAGTCGGCCTGACAGGCCGCCGGGATGACTTGGTGCGCACGTTCTCCAGGGGTATGCAGCAACGGCTGGCGGTCGTCCGGGCGGTGCTCCATCGGCCCGCCGTCCTGCTCCTGGATGAGCCGTTTACAGGGCTCGACCCCAACGCCGCGCAATCGCTGACCGCGCTCCTCACCGCTTTGGCCGACGAGGGGGGGACGGTGTTGTTCAGCACGCATAATTTGGAACGCGGCCTCGCACTGGGGCAGCGGGTGGTGGTGTTGAGGCGCGGGCGGGTGGTGTACGATGAGCCGCGCTCCGCCATCGCCCCGGAGTCGTTCGGGGATGTTTACCGATCTTTGACCGCCTGAGGTAGCCGTGTCGTTCCTGCGGAAGGTGTACGCGATCGTCGCCAAGGACATCGCCGCCGAATTGCATACGAAGGAGATGGTGAGCGCGATGTTGGTGTTCGCCGTGCTCGCGCTGTTCATTTTCAGTTTCGCCCTCGACCTGCGGGGGGCGGTGGCGCGGGCGGCGGCGCCGGGCGTGCTCTGGGCGACGGTGACTTTCGCCGGGACGCTGGGGTTGAGCCGTTCCCTGGCGCGGGAGCGGCAGACGGGGTGTATCGAGGGGTTGATGCTCGCGCCGGTGGACCGGAGCGCGATTTTCATCGGCAAGGCGGCGGGAAATGTGATTTTCATGTCGGTGGTGGAGGCGGTCTTGCTGCCGCTGTTCTCCGCTCTGTTCGATGTGTTGTTGGTGCGGCCGGCGGTGGTGTTGGTGGTGGTGTTGGGGACGGTGGGGTACGCGGCGGTGGGGACGTTGTTGGCCGCTATCGCGGTCAACACGCGGGCGCGGGAGGTGATGTTGCCGGTGTTGTTGTTGCCGCTGGCGGTGCCGTCGCTCATCGCGGC
>JALWUZ010000353.1 GCA_027079895.1 Anaerolineae bacterium | reverse complement strand
CCGTGCGATGGCGATGCGCTGCTTCTGCCCGCCGGAGAGCGTCACGCCCCGCTCCCCAACCAGCGTGTCGTAGCCGTCCGGGAACGACATAATCACGTCGTGGATGGCCGCCGCCCGCGCCGCCTCCTCCACCTCCTCGTCGGAGACTTCCCGCCCCACGCCGTAGGTGATGTTCTCCCGAATGGTGCGGGAGAACAGGAACGGCTCCTGCTCCACGATGCCGATCTGCCGCCGCAGGTAGTGACGGGGGTACTCCCGCAACTCCACCCCGTCCAGCGCCAGGCTGCCGGAGGTGTACTCGTAGAAGCGCGGCAACAGGTTGACCAGGCTCGTCTTGCCGGAGCCGGTCGGGCCGAGCAGCGCGACCGATTGCCCCGGCTCGCAACGGAAACTGATCTCCCGCAGCACCGGGGCCGTCGTCCCCTCGTACTCGAAGCCGACGTTGCGGAAGACGATCTCGCCGCGCACGTCGCCGGAGGGCTGGAAAGAGCCCTCGTCCAGCACCTCCCGCTCCTCCCGCACCAGGCGCATGACCCGGCCGTAGGAGACCATCCCGGTGGAGGTGCGGACGATGATCCGTCCCAGGTTGCGCATCGGCCAAATCAGCCACGTGACCAGTCCGGCGTAGGCCAGGTAGGTCCCCACCGTGATGAGGCCGCCGATGGCCATCAGCGCTCCGGCGAAGAGGCCGCCCAGCATCTGCATCCCGCACAGGATGTCGGACAGGGGCCAGAACAGGGAGTGGAGCATCAACAGCCGCCGTCCGCGCTGGAACTGTTCCCAGTTGTCCCGCTCGAATTTCTCCTTCTCGTACTCCTGACGGGCGAAGGCTTTGACCACCCGCACGCCGGTCAGGTTCTCCTGCAACGTGGTCGAAAGCCGCGCCTCCTGCTGCTGCACCGCCTCGTAGGCCCTGGAAACCCGCTTGAAGAAGAGGATGGACATCAGCAGGATGAAAGGCACCACCAGCACCGAGAGCACCGCCAGGCGGGCGTTGAGGTTCCACACCGCTATGAAGTTGACCGTGAACAGGAGCACGATGCGGCCGATGCCGATCGCCTGGTCGGCGAAGAAGCGGCGCACGGCGTCCACGTCCGAGGTGGCCCGCTGAATCAACTCCCCCGTCGGCATCCGGTCGTGGAAGGTGAACGAGAGCCGCTGGATGTGGTCGTAGAGGTAATCGCGCAACCGCCGGGCGATCCCTTCCGCCGTCCGCGCGGCCCATTTCCCGCTGAGGAAGGAAAACGTCCCCTGGGCCAACGCCAGCCCGACGAACCCCGCCGCAATCAGCGGCAGGACGGGGCCGAACCGGCGCGGCGTGAGCACCTCATCCACGAAGTAGCGCAGGAGCAGGTAGTTGCCCGTGCGCATGAGGGCCGCCAACCCGACCCCCAGCACAGCCCCCAGGTACGTCAGGCGGAAACCGGCCATTATCCGCCACAGCCCCACCAGCCGGTTGTCCGCTACCGCCCGCTTGAGGTCGAACTCCGCGCCGACCGGCGATGCCATCGTCACACCTCCTCGTCGCCCGCCAGCCCCAGACAGGCCCACAGTTCGCCCAGGGATTCCTCCGGCTCGACGAACTGGATGGCGTGCATGCCGATGAACCGCGCCCGGTCCACGTTGCGCACCAGATCGTCCACCAGCACCGCCTCGGCGAGCGCGATGCCCAGCCGCTCCGCCGTCAGGTTGTAGATGGCCGGGTCCGGCTTGCGCAGGCCGACGTGGGCGGAGTTGACGTACAGGTCGAACTCGGCGGCGACATCCACCCCGTACTGCTCCCGAAGCCGCGCCGGTTGTTCGGCGGAGGCGTTCGTCAGCAGGGCGACCCGGTACCGTCCGCGCAGCCTCCGCACGGCGGCGAGCACCTCCGGCCGGAGGCGGCCGGCAGCGCGCACCTGTGCCATGAGACGCTCCCCCGCCAGCGCGTCGGGCAGTCCCAGGCGGGCGGCGATGGAGGCCGCGTACTCCGCCTCGTCTATCTCGCCCAGCGACAGCCGCTCCCAGTCCTCCCCCCACAGCACGGCGGAGAGCCGCCCCGGTTCCAGGGACAGTTGCCGCTCCCACTCCTGCACCTGGGAGTCGTCGGGCAACGCTTCCAGCACCCCGCCCCAGTCGAAGACCACCGCCCGGATGCCATCTCGCGGCGTCCGCGCGGGCGGCGGAGCCGGAATCCCCAACTCGCGCAGCCAACGGCGCAGGGGGGCGAGTCCCCGAAAGCGCACCGCCGGCATGCCGACCTGCCGGGCCGCCGCTATGTTCTCCGGGCGGTCGTCTATGAAGACCGCCTCCACCGGCGCGACGCCCAGCCGCTCCAACGTCAGGCGGTAGATGGCCGGGTCGGGTTTCATCACCCCCTCGCAGCCGGAGACGACCAGAACGTCGAAGTCGGCGGCGATTCCCAGGCCCTCCACGAAGTCGCACAGGTAGGAGGGGGCGTTGCTGAGCATCGCCGTGCGGTAGCCGCGCTCCCGCAGCCGCCGGATGAAGGCCATCAACTCCTCATCCAGACGGTCGCCGGACCAGAAGGTGTTGCCCAGTTTACCGGCCTCCTCCAGGCTCAAGTCCAGTCCCAACCGGCGGCCCACATCCTGCCAAAACTGCTCGTAAGTCACCTGGCCCAACTGGGTCGCATCCCAGAGCGGGCTCTGGTAAGCCACCTCGTCGAACCGGCCCGGCGGCAGTCCCATCCGCCGCTCGAACTCTCGACGCGGCGCATCGGTCATCGTGCGCATCAGCACCCCGCCGAAATCGAAGATCAAGGCTCGTATCTGGCTCATCGTCTGCACCTCCCGTAGCCGTCGGGCAAAGAAAAAGGCCGTGAGCGTCGCATGTGCCCACGGCCAACGATCGTCGCCGAATCTCAACAGAGGGGCGCACTGCGACAGGGCAACAGCCGACCGACTTCCCGCGGCTGGAACAGAACACCGTCGAAACCCGCAGCACGCATCACGACCTCCTCTGATTTGAGAGCGGACGCATTATAACCGAACGCAAAAGGTTGTCAAGCGAAACAGACCTGCTATAATTGCCCCCACATTGCCCGGAGGAGGAGAGTGATGGTCTGGTACGATGTGCCCGTCAACGGGAACGACGCCAGTTTCGAGCGATTGGTGACACAGGCCCATCAGCCGGTCGTGGCCGTCTTCTGGTCGCCCGCCCAGACGCCGCGCCACCAACTCAACAGCGTGCTGGAACAGGTCGCCCGCGAGTACGCCGGGGAGGTGCTGGTCGTCAAACTGGACACCGCCGACGCGCCCCAGGCCCAGGCGCGGTACAGCGTCCACACCCTGCCTCAGTTCCTTTTCTTCCGGGACGGGAAACTGATCGCGCGGGCGCGGGGTATGCCCACCGCCGCGATGCTCCGCCCCTGGGTCGAGTACCTCCTGGGACGAGGCCCCAAGCCGGTCTCCAAGAAGCGGGCCGCGCCCCCGCCGGAGGGAGACGCCAGCGGTCGGCCCGTCGTCGTCAACGATGGGAACTTCGACGCCGTCGTCCTCCAGAGCGGCCGGCCGGCGTTGGTGGATTTCTGGGCCGCCTGGTGCCATCCCTGCCGGATGGTCGCCCCGGTGGTGGAGCAGTTGGCCCGCGACTACGCCGGGCGGGCGGTGATCGCCAAACTGGACGTGGACTCCAACCCGCTCACCGCCCAACGGTACGGCGTCCAGAGCATCCCCACCCTGCTCCTGTTCCGTGACGGGCGGGAGGTGGACCGCATCATCGGGGCGCAGCCGCCGCAGGTGATCCGCTCCCGCCTGGAGGCCATCCTGTGAACGAGTTTCTGCACACCCACTGGCAAGACCTCCTCGCGTGGGGAGTCATTCTGCTCCTGTTCCTGTTTCTGCGCAACCGTTCCAGCCGCATCGAGGGGTTGGACGCGGTGCTGGGCCAGGGGGAGCCGGTCGTCGTCGAGGTGTTCAGCAACACCTGAACCCCCTGCCTGTTGGCGAAGCCGATCGTGGACCGGCTGGAGAAGGAACTGCAAGGACAGGCGCGGGTCATCCGTCTGAACCTCCTCAGCCGGCTGGGACAGGAGGTCGCCGGGCGGTACGCGGTGCGCGGCGTCCCCACCTTCCTCATTTTCGACGGGAAGGGGCATCTGCTGGGGCGGCAGATTGGCTTCCCCGACCGCCCCAAAATCCGCGCCCTGGTCGCGCAGGAGGCGGAGGCAGACGAGGCGTAGCAGACAAAAGGCCCGCTCTCGACGAGAGCGGGCCTCGTTTTTGCAACTCATCGGGCGGGTTCAGGGCTCTTTGAACCGCGCCTCCAACTGCTCCAACAACTCCGCCGCCTCCACCAACTTGTCCAGCGGGTTCTCCTCCCCCTTGAAGTAGCGATAGTCGCACGGCATCACGTCGAGCGTTTTCACCAAGTCGTTGTGCCGGTCGCGCACCGCGCTATCGCTGACGTTGTAGAGGCGGGCGATCTCCTTCCGCTTCACCGGGCGGAGGTTGACCTTGCGCACCGTGTAGTCGAGGGCAGCGGCCCAGGTCTCCGGCTTGCGCACGATGAGCGGCTCCCGTCCGAGGGCGATGCGGTACTCCAGCCACATCTGGATGGCGGCCCCGACCTCCTCGATGGTCAGGCCGGCGGCGGTCATCTTACTGGTGACCAGCCGCTCCACCTCGTCCATCCCGCTGGCGAAGAGGGGCTCGAAGCGACTGGTCAGCGGGGAGTCGGGCTCCAGGCGCATGAAGGTCGCCAACGCCCGCAGGGCCTGGTCGAAATCGCCGCTGCGGGCCAGGGCGCGGGCCAGATGGAGCACGTAGTCCGGCTCGTCGGGGGCCAGGCGGACGGCGGCCTGGAGGTGTTTGACCGCCTGGTCAATATCCCACTCCTCGTAGGCCCGGAGGCCCTTTTCCTTGTGGGCTTCGGCCTTGCGGCGATTGTCCGCGCTCGCTTTGGGTTTCGCCATCGCACACCTTCTTTCGACCGGGTTCGCTCATCGGCTCGCGGCAATTATAGCATACTCTTCCAGATGAGCAATGATTGGCGAGGCGAGCGTCACGGACAACGGCGACGGCCCAGGGGCGCGTTGGTCACGAATGGAGTCGCCCTGTCGCGCAGGGAAGACGCGCAGGCTATGCTCAGAAATTTCAGCGGGAGTGGATGGGAGTCGAACCCACCGCGGCCCGCTCTGCGCGGCCCGCCACCGGTTTTGAAGACCGGGGAAGCCACCGGGCCCCAACCACCCCCCTAACGAGCGGGGGTAATGATAGCCAATTTTACCATTTAGTCAAGTGTCCCCGCCTATGGGCGGCTTTTCAAAGTTCTTACGCCTACGGTCAAAGGGGTAGGCGATGGCAGTGCCATCGCCTACCCCAAGCCCCACCTACGGCCGGCCGAAATCGGCGATGAAGTAGTACCCCCACCCGGCCGGCGCCACCCCTACCCCAACCTCCGATAGCCAGGTGGTCAACAGCGTGCGCCGATGCGGGTCGTTGGGCGGCGTCTCGTTCATCCAGATGTCCAGCGCGTCCTGGGGGGAAAGTCGCTGAGCCCAGCACTCGGCCCAGCCGGAGGGGTCGTATCCGGCACGGATGAGGCGCGTCTTGATGTCAGACCCATCGGAGCCGGTGTGACTGCACCAGCCGCGCCCGGCGCAGTCGTCGGCGTGACCCTGGGCCGCCGCCGCCAGCGTCTCGTTGTAGGCCAGGGGCGGGAGGCCGTACTGCGCCCGCACCTCGTTGATCAGCCGGGCCACCTCGTGCGGCCAGTCG
>JALWUZ010000352.1:248-1589 GCA_027079895.1 Anaerolineae bacterium | reverse complement strand
GGGGTACAGTTCAAGTTGGAGGTGGAGGGGCTGCCCGGCGAGTGTTGCGAGGTCGGCCCCGCGCCGATTCTGTTCCCCGGCGCGGAACGGGATGTGTCGCTGCGGCTGTACCATCCGCGCGGGGGGCCGCCGTTGGCCGGGAAGCGGCGGATTGCAGTCCGCGCCACTGCTCCGGTGGAGTATCCGGGGGAGGTGGCGACGGTGTGGCAGGAGATCGAGATCGAGCCGTTCTACGACCACACCGTGCAGGTGGTGGTGGACGAGGTGGCCTGATGGGAGAATCCCTGTGGGCGCTCTGGGCGTGGCGGGCGACGTTCGTCATCGCGCTGGTCGCGGCTCTCGCCGTCTGGTACTGGCTCTCCCGACGGCAGCGGCGACTGGCGGAGCGGGTGCTGCGGGTGGTCGTCACCAATCGGGGGAACATCCGCAGCCGGTATGCGTTGGAGGCGGAATCGCCCGACGGTGCGCTCCGGCTGGCCTTCGCCGTCGGTGAGGGTGATACCCTCGTCCCGCAGGCGGGGGAGGAGTTGACGGGGTTGTGGAAGAAGGGGATGCAGGCGGGCAGTTCCGGCGCCGGATTCCTCAACTCGCTGGGCGACATCCTGCCCCGGCCGCTGGGGAAGCCGTTGTTGTGGGTGGCGAGGAGGATTCATCGTGGGCAGTCGGAGGTGCGTCACGTGGAGCAGACCACGCACCAGGCGGGCCAGTTGCGGGCCCAGGTCGCCCGACGGAAGCCCGCCGGCCAGAATGCGGCGGTGAAACCCCTTGCGCCGCAGACGGAGACCGGCTACTTGTCGCCGGGGGAGTCGCTGACGCTGCGGCTGCTCGCCCTGCCGGCCCGCCTGGACGAGACGCGGTTGTGTCCCGTCGTGGTGCGCTCCCGCTCGTTGGAGCAGGAGGAAAGCGAGTGGGTCGTGACGGAGGGACAGGTGCCGGTGGTCGGCCTGACGCCGTTCCAGCGGTACGGGCCGTATCTGGTGATTCCGGCGGTGGCGTTGTCCATCCTGTTCGTCTCCTCGTTGGTGTGCTCGTTGTGGTGAGCGTCAGAGAGGGGTTCTGCCTGATAAGGTGGGGTCGGTGACGCGGCACCTGCCGGTGAGGTATCCGCCAATACATTGGTAGTTGAGCGGCAATGCTGGCGTAAGTAGAAAGACGTCCTATAGTTTGTCAAGCCCCACAAATTGATGCGAGGGGCAGATCAAACGGCCAGTAGCCGCACAGTAGTAAGAGCCTGTTTGAAAATTAATGCGATTCTGTGTGATCAGCAATCGTCCCCCTACCCGTTGAGTTATGCTTCCAAGAGTTAAGTCAATGATGGACACTCCTCCCGGTGAGAGTTGT
>JALWUZ010000352.1:0-238 GCA_027079895.1 Anaerolineae bacterium | reverse complement strand
ACGCTTGGACGATGATCTGTTTGGCATCATCCATCGCTTCTCACCCCCCAGTTGGTTTCGTCGCCATTCATACCACGAATGTGGCCGCCCGTCAAGTTAGCGGAAACCAAAGTTAGAGCCTGTTTGAAAATTAATGCGATTCTGTGTGATCAGCAATCGTCCCCCTACCCGTTGAGTTATGCTTCCAAGAGTTAAGTCAATGATGGACACTCCTCCCGGTGAGAGTTGTCAGACGGAC
>JALWUZ010000351.1 GCA_027079895.1 Anaerolineae bacterium | reverse complement strand
GGCGGTTACTAGTGAACGAGAAGACGCGCCACAACGTCTATCAGGCGTTCGTCGGTGAGGCGAAAGCCTACCACCGGCTGATGGCCTACGCCCGCAAGGCGGATGAGGAAGGGTACGACCAGGTGGCCCGCCTGTTCCGCGCCGTCGCCGCGGCGGAGGCGGTGCATGCGAGCCGCCACCTGCGCTTGATGGGCGAGGCGGTGGTCAAGAGCACCGAGGAGAACCTGGAAGCGGCCTTCCAGAGCGAGACGACCGTCAACGAGGTCTACTACCCGCGCTTCATCGCCGAGGCGGAAGAGGAGGGTGAAAAGGCCGCCGCGCTGACCTTCAGCCAGGCGCGGGATGTCGAAGAGGGGCACGCCGCACTCTACAAGCGGGCGTTGGGCGCGATGCTGCGTGACGAGTCGCACCCCTACTACGTCTGCCAGGTGTGCGGCTACGTGGCCGAGCGGGAGGCTCCCGACCGCTGCCCCATCTGCAACGCACCACGGGAGCGGTTCGAGAAAATATCCTAAAACACCAAAGGAGGTAACATGGGCACAAAAGGGAGAGCACTGGTCGGAGAGAAAGTTGACGAGTTGATCGAAATGCTGAACAAGGCCCTGGCCGACGAGTGGCTGGCCTACTACCAGTACTGGGTAGGGGCGAAGGTGGTCAAGGGCCCGATGCGGGAGGCCACCGCCGCCGAGTTGTTGCAACACGCCACCGAGGAACTGGGGCACGCCGAGTTGCTCGCCGACCGCCTCATCCAACTGGGCGGGACGCCGCTGCTGTCCCCGGAGGACTGGTACAAGATGACCAACTGCGGCTACGAGCCGCCGGCCGACCCTTACGTCGAGGTGCTTCTGGACCAGAACATCAAGGGGGAGCAGTGCGCCATCGAAGCCTACCAGGCGATGATGGACTTCACCCGCGAGATTGACCCGGTGACTTACGAGTTAGCCCTGACGATCCTCACCGACGAGATCGAGCACGAGGAGGATTTGCAGGCCATCCTCGAGGACATTCATCTGATGCAAGAGAGGAGGTAAAGAATGGGATTGGGCAATCTGATTCAGAGCGCGGACTGGAAGAAGGAAAAGCACGCGCCGGTCATCGAGGCCCCGGAGAAGGTGAAGGCGGGGGAGGTGTTCACGGTGCAGGTCAGCGTGGGGAAAGAGATCCCCCACCCCAACACCGCCGAGCACCACATCAACTGGATCACCCTCTACTTCCACCCGGAGGGGGAGAAGTTCGCCTACCAGGTAGGCCACTTCGAGTTCGCCGCCCACGGCGAGGGGACCGCCTTCGCCGAACCACAGGCGACGGTCGCCCTCAAGGTTGACAAGCCCGGCGTCCTGCACGCCCTCTCGCTGTGCAACCTGCACGGGCTGTGGGAAAGCGAGCAGGCCATCGCGGTGGAGTAACGACGGGGCGGCACGCGAGACCGCAAGGCGCGTCGCACCACACCGATGCGGTAAACTTTCCCCAGGCGGAGCCTCTCTTCCGCCTGGGGAAAACGCTTTTCAATCCGAGACACGGAGAGACCCCATGTCCAGACGACTTTCAGCCCTGACCATCAGTATCGCCCTCCCCCTGCTGCTCCTCGTC
>JALWUZ010000350.1 GCA_027079895.1 Anaerolineae bacterium | reverse complement strand
ACACAAGCGACAAAACCAAACAGTCATCGCTCGGACGCTGTTGGGGCGCGTGCTGGGGCAACAAGCGTTGGGTCCCCCGAGCTTAAGTTAGCGCATATGGGGGTTGGGGGTGGGGTGAGGGACCCTACCTCATCGGCAGCGGCTCCCGCAACGCCCGCACCAGCCGCTCGAACTCGCGCTTGGCGCGGCGGGGATGGGTCAGGTCGAGCGTGGTCAGCATGCTGAGCCGTGTCGGTAAGCGGCCGGCGTCCAGCGGCCTGATCTTGACCGGCAGCAGGCGGTAATGGCCCTCCTGGAGGCCCAGCGTCTGCGCTAAGACGTTCTCGAAGTCGGCCATTGAGTCGGCCAGGTAGTTTTCCGAAAGCAGGATGACGGTGCGCCGGGCCTGTCGGATGCCCCGCTCGATGTTCACCACGCGGGCCACGCCGGGCGATTCGACGTCGCCGGAGACGGCGACGCGCAGGCCGGCCTCCTCCAGGCGGGGCAGCAGCGTATCCCATACCCAGGTGGCGTCCGGCTCCTGGGCCGCGTAACTGATGTAGGCGTCGTAGCGAAAGCCCTGCTCGTCCTTCGCCACGACCCCCTTCTGCCCGCCTCGGTAGAGGGCGACGGGGAAGTTCTCCTCTATTTCGGCCTTGAAGACGGGGTGCTGGCGGGGCTGGTCGCCGGTGACGCGGGGCTGGAGGTACTCGAAGAGGTCGAAGATGCGGATGAGGCCGTCCTCGCTGGGGATGCCGCCGCGCAGTCCGGCCAGCAGGTGGCGGGTGAAGAGGCTGTTCGCGTCGCCGGGCAGTATCCAGGAGTGTTCGTCGCTGCGGGAGGAGGCCAGGATGACCCGCCCCCGACCTCCTTTGAGCGCGTCGTAGTAGGCGTCCGAGAAGCCCGCTTTGATGACCGGCGCGGTGGCGTCCTTCGGCTGGCCGATGCCGCCGGCGTGGCAGCAGTCCAGGAAGACGACGACCTTGTGCGCCGGGATGACCCGCAGTGCGGCGGTGAACTCGTCGCCGGAGATGGCGGTCCGGGCCAGCGACCGCGCGGAGGAGGGGTCGGCGTCCACGGGCAGCAGGTACTCGCCCGCGTAGGGGCCGGATTCGACCCGTCCGCCGTGGCCGGAGACGTAGAGCAGGACGATGGAGGCCGTGTCCGTCGCGTCGGCCAGGGTCTTGAGGGCGGCGCGGATGCCGTCGGCGGTGGCCTGCTCGTCGAGCAGTAACTGTACCTGTTCCGGCGGGTAGCCGCAGTGACGCGGGTCAATCAGCAGGTTGCGGATGTCCTGGGCGTCGTTGCGGACGGCCGGGGGGAGTTTGCGGGCCCGTCGGTAGTCGGCGATGCCGATCACGAGGGCGTAGGCGTTTTCCAGCGCGGGCATTGATTGGCCTCCTCGCGGGTTGGGAGCGGTCTGCGCACGCGGCCAGTATAATGCAATCCGCTGACTCAGTCAACCGTTAGCCGGCGGCTGACGCGGAGCGTCAACCCCGCCGTTCCCGCGCCGTAGGGGGCGACCCGCGTGTCGCCCCTCCCGATTCACCGGCGACGGATAAATCCGCCGCCTGGGTTCGGGCCTCAGGCCCAGGCAGCGCATTCCATGCGC
>JALWUZ010000349.1 GCA_027079895.1 Anaerolineae bacterium | reverse complement strand
CCGGTACTCATCCCCCTCGACGGGCCGGTCGCCAAACGGAAGGCGGAACTCTCCGGTCTGGCCTGGTACGGGGACTCCCTGCTCCTGCTGCCCCAGTATCCGGCCCGTTTCTCCGACCACCTGTTCGCGCTGCCGAAAGAGGCCCTCGTCTCCTTCCTGGACGGGGAACTGGACGGCCCGCTTACGCCGTTGGAGGTGGACTTCGACGATGACGACCTGTCGGAGGAGGTGGCGGGGTTCGAGGGGTTCGAGGCCATCGGCGTCGCGGGGGAGCAGGTCTTCGTCACCGTGGAGGCCAGAGTGGGGGACAAAATGCAGGGCTACCTGGTGCGGGGGCGGGTCGCGCCGGGCCGGACGGCGATCGAACTGGAGGCCGATTCCCGCGTGCCCATCACGCCCCAGGCCGATTTGAGCAATTACAGCGACGAAGCGTTGCTCATCGTGGGGGAACGGGTGCTCACGTTCTACGAGGCCAACGGGGTCAACGTCAACCCCGCGCCGGTGGCCCACGTCTTCGGGCTCGACCTGACGCCGCAGGGGACGCTGCCGTTCCCCAACCTGGAGTACCGCGTCACCGACAGCACCGCCCTGGACGCCGCGGGGCGGTTCTGGGTGATCAACTATTTTTATCCGCGGGACCGGGGCAAACTCCGCCCGCTGTCCCCGGAGCCGCTGGCGGAGCGGTACGGCGTCGGGGCGACTCACGCGGCGGGCGAGCCGGTGGAGCGGCTGGTGGCCCTGCGGTACGCCGACTCCGGCCCCGTGCTGGACGACCGTCCTCCGCTCTACCTCGCGCTGCGGGCCGACGGGAAGGCACGGAATTGGGAGGGGGTCGTCCGGCTGGATGAGCGCGGGTTCCTCCTGGCGACCGACGAGCACCCGGAGACGCTGCTAGCTTTCGTCGCCGCTCCGCAGTAGCAAAAAAGGGGCGACGCACTTTGCGAGTGCGTCGCCCCTGTGCGTGCAGTCGGCGCGGGGATTTACCGACCGTGCCGCAACGTGGCCTGAGCGGCGGCCAGTCGCGCCACCGGCACCCGGTAGGGGGAGCAACTGACGTAGTCCAGCCCCACCCGATGGAAGAAGTCAATGGACTCCGGGTCGCCGCCGTGCTCGCCGCAGACGCCGACCTCCAGTTCCGGGTTGGCCTCCAGCCCCTCCTCGACGCACATCTCCACCAGACGACCGACGCCGGTCTGGTCTATGGTCTGGAAGGGGTTGACCGGCAGGATTTTGAAGAGCACCGGGTTCCCCTCGGCGTCCCGCTCGCCGGTGTCAATCCCCTCGACGTACTTGAGGAGGAACTTCCCCTCGGCGTCGTCCCGGCTGTAGCCGAAGGTCATCTGCGTCAGGTCGTTGGTGCCGAAGGAGAAGAAGTCGGCGTACTGGGCGATTTCGCCGGCGGTGAGGGCGGCGCGGGGGATCTCGATCATCGTGCCGAACATGTACTCGACCTCGACCCCTTCCTCCTCCATCACCTGCTTGGCGACCGCCTCCAACTTCTCCCGTTCCAGCCGCAACTCGTTCACGTGGCCGACCAGCGGGATCATCACCTCCGGGATGACCTTGATCCCCCGCTTGGTGCAGCGGCAGGCGGCCTGGAAGTAGGCGCGGGTCTGCATCTCCGTCAGCCCGTGATACATAATCCCGGCCCGGCAGCCGCGCAGCCCCATCATCGGGTTGACCTCCCACAGGGAGTTGACCACCGCCAGCATCTTTTCCTTCTCGGCCAGTTCCGGCGAGTCGGGGGCGGTGCATTTGAGGCGGGCCACTTCCTCGATCAGTTCCTCGCGGGCGGGGAGGAATTCATGCATCGGGGGGTCAATGAGCCGCATGATGACCGGCAGCCCGTCCATCGCCTCGAAAATGCCCTCGAAGTCCTGTTCCTGGAAGGGAAGCATCTCGTCCAGGGCGGCCTGACGTTCCTCCTCGGTCTCGGCCATAATCATCCGCACGACGGCGTCGCGGGCCCGCTCGTCGAAGAACATGTGCTCCGTGCGGCAGAGCCCGATTCCCTCCGCGCCGAACTCCCGCGCCCGCCGGGCGTCTTTGGGGTAGTCGGCGTTGGTGCGGACGCCCAGTTTGCGAATCTCGTCGGCCCAACTGAGCAGTTCGACCAAATCCGTCTGCTCGTCGTAGGAGACCTCTTTGGTGGGAATCTCGCCCCAGAAGACTTCGCCGGTGCCGCCGTCAATGGAGATGACATCCCCCTCTTTGACAGCCCGTCCGGTCTCCTTGACGGTGAACTGACCGCGCTCCGGGTCAACGAAGATGTCCTCGCACCCGGCGACGCAGGGGAGGTTGTTGCCACGGGCGACGACGGCCGCGTGTGAGGTCGCGCCGCCGTGCTGGGTGAGGACGCCCTTCGAGGCCAGCATGCCGGGCACGTCGTCGGGGGAGGTCTCCGGGCGGACGAGGATGACCGCTTTGCCCTCCTGCGCCCACTCCTGGGCCTTCTTGGCGTCGAAGACGGCGACGCCGGTCCCCGCGCCGGGGGAGGCGTTGAGGCCGGTCGCCAGCAGGTCGCCGCTCTCCTCCGCCTTCAACTTGGCCTCCGGGTCGAAGAAGGGGTGCAGGAGTTGGTCCACCTCTTCCGGCTTGACCCGCATCACCGCTTCCTCTTTGGTAATCAGCCCCTCGTGAACCATGTCCACCGCGATTTTGACGGCGGCAGCGGCGGTGCGCTTGCCGGTGCGGGTCTGCAACATCCACAACTTGCCCCGCTCGACGGTGAACTCCATGTCTTGCATGTCGCGGTAATGCTGTTCCAGCAACTGGGTCACGCCGACGAACTGCTCGTAGATTTCGGGCATCACTTCCTTCAACTGGGAGATCTTCATCGGGGTGCGGATACCGGCGACCACGTCCTCCCCCTGGGCGTTTTCCAGGTACTCGCCGTAGAGTCGCTTTTCGCCGGTGGCCGGGTCGCGGGTGAAGGCGACGCCGGTGCCGCTGTCATCGCCCAGGTTGCCGAAGACCATCGTGCAGATGTTGACGGCGGTGCCCCAGTCGTGGGGGATCTTGTTGTACTCCCGATAGGCGACAGCCCGCTCGCCGTTCCAGGAGTCGAAGACGGCCTTGATAGCCAGTTCCAGTTGCTTGTAGGGGTCGGTGGGGAAGTCCTCGCCGAACCGCTCTTTGTACATCTGTTTGTACTCGGCGACCAGTTCCTTCATCCCCTCCAGGCTGACCTCGGTATCGGACTGGACGCCCTCCCGCTCTTTGAGGGCCTGCAACCGCTCCTCGAAGTGCTCGCGGCTGTACCCCATCACGATGTCGGAGAACATGGTGATGAAGCGGCGGTAGGCGTCGTAGGAGAACCACTCGTTGCCGGTCAGCCGGGCGAGGCTGGCGCGGGTCTCGTCGTTCAGCCCCAGGTTGAGGACGGTGTCCATCATGCCGGGCATGGATTCCCGCGCACCGGAGCGGACAGAGACGAGGAGCGGGTTTTCGGGGTCGCCGAACTTCTTGCCGGTCTCCTCCTCGATCTCCTTCATCGCTTCCAGGACTTGCTCCCACATCCCCTCCGGGAACTCGCCGGTCTTCATGTACTCGACGCAGGCTTCGGTGGTGATGGTGAAACTGGGGGGCACCGGCAGCCCGGCTTCGGTCATCTCGGCCAGGCCGGCCCCTTTCCCGCCCAAAATCACCTTTCGTTCGGCCAGGTCCGGCTCGTGGCCCAACGTCTTGGTCAATTCCTCTTTGGCGTTACGCGCCATGTAAACCCATTTTTTGCTCACGGTGTCCTGTCCTCCTGTTGATTTTGTCGTCGCCAGGCGCCGTACCGCCGTCGGCGACGTTTTTCACCTCGTCGTGCGGGTATGTCCGCGCTCCGACCGGTCGGATTATACCCATCTGCCGGAGATAGTCAAATCGCCGTTTTGCGCGTCCGCCCGTTTGAATGACGCGGGGTAGGCGATAGCAACGCCATCGCCTACCCCTTCGATCGTGAGCGTAAGAACTTTGCAAAGCCCTGGGGTTGCGCGTCCCCGGCGGTCTATGCCGCGCCGGGGTTAGACGGCCTCCGTCCACTCCTGCGTCTCGTCGTCGTAGACCACGAGCCCGCCGGTGTGCAGGTCGTACAGCCAGGCGCGGAGCGTCAACCGCCCCGCCTCGACCGCCTCCCGGACGCAGGGGTAGGTGGCGAGGTTCTTCCGCTGCAACAGCACGTTCGCCTTGATCGTCTCCAGGTACCGCTCCTCCTCCGGCACCCCGGAGGCTTCCACCTGGGCGCGGGCCGGACGGGCCCACTCCACCCAGCGGGCGATGTGCGGCTCGCGGGCGGTGTCCAGGTGCGCTTCCAGGGCCTGAATCCCGCCGCACTCCGTGTGGCCGCAGATGATGATCTGCTCCACGTGCAGGTGGAGCACGGCGTACTCGATGGCCGCGCCGACGGCGTCCCCCGACGTGCCGAAGGGGGGCACCACGTTGGCGATGTTCCGCATGACGAACAGGTCCCCCGCTCCGGCGGAGACGATCTGCTCCGGTATCACCCGCGAATCGGAGCAGCCAATCCAGAACACCTTAGGGCTCTGGCCCTCCTCCGCCAGACGCAGGAATTTCTCGCGGTCGGCGGCGAACTGCTCGCGAAATTCACGATTGCCGCGTAACAACTCCTCCATTTTCACTCCCTCCTGTGATTCTGACGCGCTCCCGAAGTGGGTCGCTTCTAATCGCCGGCGGCCATCTGCCCGGCCACCGCTCCGGTGAACACCAGGTCAACGTGCTCGCTCCAAACCAACTCGGCGACGCCGCGAAACTCCCCCGCCTCCGCCAGCGGCATAAGGAGCACCTCACGGTAGACTCCGTCCCCCTTGTCCACGTGATAGCGAATCGGGGTCAGGTCGCCGGCGCGGTGACGGGCGTACATCTGCCGGATCATCTCCTGCGAGGCGGCGTCGTGGCAGGCGAGCAGGTCGCTGCCGACGAGGGCCGCGCCCCCCTCGTCGGCGTAACGCGCGGCCGCCAAGTCGTTCATAAAGACGATGCGGTAGTCCTCGTCGGCGATGGTGATGGCGGCCCGCAACGCTCCAAGAAGGTCGGTAGGCGACATCGGCTTCCTCCCGCTGACGAGGTAGCGGCTCACCGGCGGTCGTCCCGTCCCCGGCGCGACAGATACCAGGCCCCCGCGCCGATGGCCGTCGCCAGCAGCCCCAGGCCGACGGCGGCGGTGGCGACGGTCTTCGGCTCCATCCCCGGCATGACCGCGCCGCGCAGCCCGGCCTCGGCCCCGTACTCGGTGAACAGGCGGCCCCACTTGGTCTCCAACGCCGCCGCCACCCGTTTCCGTCCCACGAACGGATACCAGTACACGTTGTGATAGAAGTTGCTGGCGAAGTATGACCAGGGCACCAGCGGCGAGCGCAGCAACAGCGGTTCCAGCGGATGCAGCCAGCCGTGATAGATCAACTTCTGCCCCCGGCTGGCGAAGGTATCCTCCTGGACGAAGTGCCAGTTCTGCGACATCACCCAGTCTTGGTCCTCGCCGACGATCTCGATCTGAGCCGGGTCGCCGACGCCCAGCCCCATCTCGTGGGCGATGCGGATGAAGGGGAGCGAGAGCGGGTCGAACCCTTGCAGGTGGGCGGAGATGGCGTCAATCGCCACGTAGTCGGCGGAGGCCAGGATGATGTCCTTTTCGTGCCAGCGCATAGCGCGGGGGCCGGGCCCGTCTCCGGCGAAGGTGCCGTCCATCACCGCGAACAGGCCGGGGTGGATGTCCTGCTGAATCATCAGCAGGTCAACCAGCGTCTCGTGGATGACGGCGTGCGTCCAGTGCCGCCGGGTGTTCAGCAGCCCGCCGAAGGCGTTCTTCATCGCCCCGGTGATGGTCGTGAAGACGTGCGTCTTGACCGTCGGCATCTGGATGATGTTCCGCCCGATGAGGAGTTCCGGGATGTAGACCCCTTCCGGGTAGACTTTGTCCAGCACCAGGAAGGGTTGTTTGGGCTCGTAGCGCACCCAGTTGTACTGCGGCTCGTAGAGGTGGACGTTGCGCACGCCGTACTTCTCCACCACGTACTTGTGCTTGTTGTTCCGTTCCCCCACGTAAGCGTCCACTACGACGGTGTTGTTGTGCGCTCCGATGAGGTTCTCGTACCCGGCGGCCTGCAAGGCCCGAATGACCCCCTCCAACTGCCAGGGGGTCGTCGAACAGGCCGGGTACCAGGTCTGCCAGGAGATGTTGATTTTGATGACCGTCTCCTTGTCCCGTGGCAACGCCTCCCGGAAGCCCGCCAGTTCCATCAGACGGGCGTAATCGTCCAGCACCGTCTCCGGGCGCGTTCTGAGGACGGCCACTTTGCCCTTGCCGGGGAAATCCACGCTCATAGAATCCTCCTCGTTCAGAATTGCCGCTCGGCGGCTCGACGGGGAGTATACTTCACTTCCCGCCGCTTGTCCAGACGCGGCGATGGGGTATAATGCTCCAAAATCACAGGAGGTGCTCGGATGAAGAGCCACGAGATTGATTACGAGATCTTCGGCGACGATTTGCAGTTCGTCGAAGTGGAACTCGACCCCGGCGAGACGGTCATCGCCGAGGCCGGAATGATGATGTACATGGAAGACGGCATCACTTACGACACGCGGATGGGGGACGGCTCCAAGCCAAAGGCCGGTCTTCTGGACGCGCTGGTCAGCGCGGGGAAACGGGTGATCACCGGCGAGTCGCTTTTCATGACCCACTTCACCAATCACGCCGGGGACGGGAAGCGGCACGTCGCCTTCGGCGCCCCCTACCCCGGCAAGATCATCGCCATTGACCTGGACGAGGCGAACGGCGAACTGATCTGCCAGAAAGACTCATTCCTCTGCGCCGCGCTGGGCACCGAAATCAGCGTCGCCTTCAACAAGCGGCTGGGGGCGGGGCTCTTCGGCGGCGAGGGGTTCATCCTCCAGCGGCTGCGCGGCGACGGGATGGTCTTCATCCACGCCGGCGGCACGATCGTGGAAAAGCGGCTCACCGGGCAGAAAATCATGGTGGACACCGGCTGCATCGTCGCCTTCGAAAGCACCATCTCCTACGACATCCAGCGGGCCGGAAACCTGAAGTCTATGCTCTTCGGCGGGGAGGGGCTCTTCCTGGCGACGCTCCAGGGGACGGGGCGCGTGTGGCTCCAGTCGCTCCCCTTCTCCCGTCTGGCCGACCGGATTCTGAAGTTCGCTCCGTCGGCCGGCGGAAAGTCCCAGGGGGAGGGCTCTGTGGTGCGCGGGGTGATGAACTTCCTGCAACAGTAACGGCCCAGGTCAACAGCGACACCGGATGGGGCGGGTGCGTGCATCTGCCCCGCTTTTGTCTCAGTCTGATTACGCGGAGGTGAGGGAATGTACTACAAGCCCAGCAGCGGGTGGATCGAGGTCATCTGCGGGGGCATGTTCTCCGGCAAGACCGAGGAGTTGATCCGCCGGGTGCGGCGGGCCCAGATCGCCCGCCAGAAGGTGCAGGTCTTCAAGCCGGCCATTGACAACCGATACTCGCGGAAGGACGTCACGTCCCACAACGGCATGCAGGTCAAGGCGGTGCCGGTGGACGACACGGCGCAGTTGGAGACGCTCATCGCGCCGGAGACGACCGTCGTCGCCCTGGACGAGGCTCAGTTCTTCGACGATGGTATCGTCCCGCTGTGCGAACGTCTCGCGCGGCAGGGGCGGCGGGTCATCGTGGCCGGTTTGGACATGGACTTTCGGGGGGAACCTTTCGGCCCGATGCCCGCGCTGATGGCGCGAGCGGAGCGGGTGGACAAGTTGCAGGCCATCTGCGTGGTATGCGGCGGCCCGGCCAGTTATACCCAGCGGTTGATCAACGGGCGGCCCGCCGCTTACGACGACCCGGTCATCCTGGTGGGGGCGAGTGAGGTGTACGAGCCCCGCTGTCGCGGGTGTCACGAGGTGCCGGGCCGTCGGGAGTGACCACGGCTCCGGCGAGGGAGGAGCACCATGCGCGTACCCAGTTCCATCGAGCGGGTTCTGTTGGACGAGGAGACGATCGCCGGCCGGGTGCGGGAGTTAGCGGCCCAAATCAGCGCGGACTACGACGACGCCGACGCCCTAATGCTGGTCGGCGTCCTGAAGGGGGCATTCATCTTTATGGCCGACCTGTCCCGCCGCCTGACGATCGTCCATCACGTGGACTTCATCGCCCTGTCCAGTTACAGTCGAGGGGCGACCAGCACCGGCGCGGTGCGGCTGATTATGGACACGCGGGCCAGCGTCACCGGGCGGCACGTGCTCATCGTCGAGGACATCGTGGACACCGGCTACACGCTGGACTACCTCCTGCGCAACTTCCGCGCCCGCGAACCGGCCTCGCTGCGGGCCTGCGCCCTGCTCAGCAAATCGGCCCGGCGTCAGGTGGACGTGCCGGTGGACTACGTCGGTTTCGAGATACCGGACGTGTGGGTAGTCGGGTACGGGCTGGACTACGCCGACCGTTTCCGCACCCTGCCCTACATCGCCGCCCTCAAGCGGGAGGTGTACGCCCGGTGACGGCTCAGACGGCCGGCGCGGAATCGTTCAGCCAGCGGTAGGCCAGGTAGCCGGAGAGCGCACCGAAGACCAAATTCTGCGCTGGCCAGACGCAACACCAGGCTCCCAGTGTGAGGAAAGAGAGCGTCAAGCCGATTACCCAGTCCAGCAGCCAATACCCCACCAGCAACGCCAGCCCCAGCACCGGACGGCCGGCGTAAATCCACCCAAACCCCAGCAGGCCGAAAAACCCCCCGACGACCTCCAGGAGCAACGCCAAGAACGGGTCTCGCCTGTACATAGCGGCCTCCTCGGTTTCATGTTCACCTTGAATACGCAGCGACCGGAGCGCGGTTGCTGACGAGACCCGTCAGACGGCGTTGTGAGGAGGAGGGAGCCGGGCTATCTCTCCCTCACACGAACCGCCGCCGAATCTCCGCGCTGATGTAGTCCAGCACCGCCACCGTGATGGCGATGAACCAGACGGCGATCCCGGCTGCCCGGTAATCCAGCAGCCGGATGTACTGGATCAGGATGAAGCCGATGCCGCCCCCGCCGACCAGCCCGATGACGGTGGACATGCGGACGTTGATGTCCCAGCGGTAGATGGAGAACGAGACGAACGGGGGGATCATCTGCGGCACGACGGCGAAGACGATGGTCTGCAAACGGGTCGCCCCGGTGGCCTGGATGGCCTCGATGGGGCCGGGGTCAATCCCCTCGATGGCCTCGGAGTACAGTTTCCCCAGCGCGGCGATGGAGTGGATGGTGAGGGCCACGATCCCAGCGAAGGGGCCCAACCCCACCACGATGACGGCGATGATCGCCCAGATCATCGGCTCGATGGAGCGGATGATGTTCAACACCGTCCGGGTGAGGTAGTAGATGAGCAGCGTCAGCCGCGAGCCGGACATCAGATTGCGGGCGGCCAGGAAACTGACCGGGATGGAGAGGACGATGCCGAACACCGTCGCCATCATCCCCAGGAAAATCGTCTCCACCATCCGCCCGACGCTGAGGGTCAGGGCCTCGCTGGGCTTCAGGTCGCCGACGGCGGAGACTTGCCGCGCCTCGACGTGCCAAATCTGCCGCCCCGCCGCGCTGGGCGGCACCAGGCGGTAGGGAAGAATCAACTCGACCTGGAAACGGCCCTCGTCGTCGGTCTCCACCGTGACGTACTCCCCACCCTGCCGGTGGCGGAACTCGTTGCCGAGCGGGTCGGCCCACCAAATCTGCGTTTCGGTGTGCGGCGCGAAGCCGCGTCCGGTCAGAGTCAGCCGGGAGCCGGGGATAATCTGATTGTTCTCGTCCAGCGACGAAAGTTCCCCGCAGGTCGGCTCCGCCATCACGTAGGGCTGACCCGCCACCTCCTCCGGCGGCGCGGGGGGATTGTCGTCGCAGGGCACCAGGATGGGCGCGGAGGCCCCGATCTCCTCCGTCTCCCGGACGAAGGCCGCCCCCCAGGGCCAGAGCACTTTGGAAAGCGGCGGCCAGGCGTCCGGCAACTCCGTCACCGCCTTGTACAGGTCTATCTCGCCGATCTGCCAGCCCAGGACGAAGAAGATGGCGACGATGAGGACGAAGATGCCCATCCCGCCCGGCTGCCCGGTGCTCGCCTGGCGATAAGCGTCCCGGGAGGCCCAGAGCCACAGGATGATGATACCGATCGTCACCAGCCCGACGAAAACCGGCTGCCGCCGCAACGCCTTCTCGAAAGCGGGCCACACCCCGGCGGTGCGATGGGCGATGAGGTGGACGCGCCAGGCCAACAGTCCCAACGCGCTGACCAGCGAGCCCAGGATGAGCAACCCCCGCCGCGTCTGACGAATCAGCATCTGCCCCAGGCCGGGGACGAACAGCGAGGCCAGTCCCGCCGTCGGCGCGGACACACCGGCGGTCGTTCTCTGCGTCGTCGTGGTCATCTCGTCTCCTCCTTCGCGTGCGGCCCGACGCTCACCCGCACCGCCTCCTCCCCGTAGATCTCCTTGAACTCGGCGTCGGTCATGTTGCGGATGTCGTCTCCGGTCCCGCGGTAGACGATGCGCCCGTCCCGCAGCCCAATCACGCGGGTAGCGTACCGCTGCACCAGGTCGAGGTAGTGGAGGCTGCACAAGACAGTGATGCCCTCCTCCTGATTGAGCCGTTCCAGGTCGCCCAGGATGGAATGGGCCAGAACCGGGTCGAGGCTGGCGACCGGCTCGTCGGCCAGCACCATCCGGGGCTGCTGCATGAGGGCGCGGGCGATGCCGACCCGTTGCTGCTGGCCGCCGCTCAACTCATCGGCCCGCTTGTGGGCCTGGTCGGCCAGCCCGACCCGTTCCAGGGCCCGCCGGGCCATCTCCCGGTCCGCGGGCGGGAAGCGGTGCAGGAGGCTGGCCCAGGGGTTGACGTACCCCAGGCGGCCCGACAGGACGTTAGTCATCACCGTCGCCCGCTTGACCAGGTTGAACTGCTGGAAGATCATCCCAATCTGGCGGCGGATGTGGCGCAACTGAACGGCGTCCGCGGCGGTGATGTCCATCCCATCCCACAGGATTTGCCCCTCGGTAGGCTCGATCAGCCGGTTGATGCAGCGCAGGAGGGTAGACTTGCCGGAGCCGCTCAGTCCGATGATGATGAGGAACTCCCCCTCCTCCACGGTGAAACTGACGTCCCGCAGGGCGATGGTGCCGTCGGGATAGATTTTGGTGAGATGTTTGATTTCGAGCATAGTCCCTCCGTGTGTTCGAGGTCGCGCGGCGGTAGTTTACATCAGATGGGAGATTAAATCAAGCACACGCGCGGCCTGGGCAGGGGCGAGGGAGGGGGCGACGTTCAAAGGGGTAGGCGATGGCAGTGCCATCGCCTACCCGGCACCCTCCAACAGCGAATGCAACCTGGCGACAGCGCATGGAATGCGCTGCCTGGGCCTCATCGCCTACCCGGCGCCTTCCCACAGCCCCACAGCGAATGCAACACTCAATCGCCGCGGCCATCTTTGTCCATCCGTCAAAGGTTAGAACGCTGAAAAGCCCTGGCCCGGCCGCGCGTTAATTTGACCAGAACCGCATTATCTGGTATACTTTCGGTCGCGCCGGAGTGGCGGAACAGGCAGACGCGCGCGACTCAAAATCGTGTGGGCTTGGCCCATGTGGGTTCGACTCCCACCTCCGGCATAAGTTACGCGGCGTACACGGGTAGAGTGCCCTCACGCCGCTTTTTTGTGCGTGTGGAGGGAGCGATGAGCCACTTGGAGGATCTGTTGCGCCGTCGCGGACAGGAACGGGTGCTCGCGCCGGGGGAGGTGCTGTTTCAGCAGGGCGCGGACAGCGACGGGGTCTACTTCGTCACGAGCGGCTGGCTGGGCGTTTATCGGGACGAGCAGGACGGCTCCTACCTCCTGTCCATCATCGCGCCCGGCGAGATGGTGGGGGAGATGGGGGCCTCCACCGGTCGGCCACGGGCGGCGACGGTGGTGGCTTCCAAGGAGACGCGCGTCGTCTACCTCTCCAGCGAGGACTTCAACCGCGCGTTGCGTGAATCGCCCGCGCTGGCCGCCGAGGTCATCGGCTCCGTCGGCGGACGGCTCACCGAGGCGGATGTCATGCGCATCGCCCTGGGCCACTCTTACCGCCAGGCCGTGGACCGGGTCGAGTTGCTGACCGGCCAGGCCGCCCGCCTTGAGGAACTCATCCGCCTGCGCGAGGAACTGGCCGCGATGCTCGTCCACGACCTCCGCAACCCCCTCGGCGTCATCTCCACCGGCCTGGAGATGTTGAAGCAGGTGCAGATACCCGGCGAGGAAGGGGAGTACGTCGCCTCCATCGTGGACACCTTGAACCGCTCCGCGCTGCGCATGCAACGGCTGGTGGATACGCTGTTGGACATCGCTCGGATGGAAGAGGAGCGGATGGCACTGCGACCGGCTCCGCTATCCCTGAGAGAACTGGTCGAGGAACGGGTCGAGGAGGAGCGGCCCCTGGCAGCCCGGCTCTGCATTTCCCTGGAGTGCAGCCTGCCGGGCGACCTGCCGGTAGTGCGGGCGGACCGGTACGTCATCCAACGGGTGCTCGCCAATCTGCTGGACAACGCCCTCAAGTTCACCCCGCGCGGCGGTCGAGTGACGGTCACGGCCCGCCCCGTTGGGGATGTGGTGGAGGTGGCGGTGGCGGATACCGGCCCCGGCATCCCGGTGGAGGAGCGGGAGCGGATCTTCGAGAAGTTTACCCAGTTGCCGGGGCAGGGCGGGGACCGGCGCGGGGTCGGCCTGGGGTTGGCCTTCTGTCGTATGGCCGTCGAGGCGCACGGCGGGCGGGTGTGGGTGGAGGACGGCCCCGGTGGACGCGGCAGCCGTTTCGTCTTCACTCTGCCTGTGGCGACCGACCGCCTTTGACCTGGTACAGTTCCAGCAGCACCCCGTGGGCGGATTTGGGATGAACGAAGGCGTAGCGCACCCCCTCCGGGTTGACGCGCGGCTCCTCGCTCAACAACTGCGCCCCCGCCTCCTTCAGACGGGCCATCTCCTCGGCCACGTCCTCCACCGCCAGGCAGATGTGGTGTAATCCCTCGCCCCGCTTTTCCAGGAAACGGGCCACGCCGCTTTCGGCGTCCAACGGGCGGAGCAGTTCGATCTCCCCCTCGCCGGCGGACAGGAAAGCGATCTCCACCCCCTCTTCCGGCACCACGCGCCGGTCGCTCATCTCCAACCCCAGCCCGTCCCGATAGAGGGAGAGCGCGGCGTCCAAATCCCGCACGACGATGGCGATGTGATGAATGGATGGGCTCATCGGTCGGCCTCCTTTTCCCCCTCGACGAAGTACATTTTGACCTGCCCCTTGCCTTTCACGGGGACTTCCCCCCGCTCGGTGAAGTAGAACTTGTCCCGCGTGAGGCGGTAGGTCGCCTCGGAGACGTTGATGCGCATAGGCTCGGAGTGGCTCTCCATCCGGGCCGCCGTGTTGACCGCGTCGCCGAACACGTCGTAGATGTATTTCTTCACCCCCACGACGCCGCCGACCACTTTGCCGGAGTGGACGCCGATGCGCACCTCCCATTTCACCTCCGATTGCTCGTTCCGCTCCCGCAGGTAGGCGATGATCTGCAAGGCGGCGCGGACGATGTTCTCGGCGTGGTGCTCGTCCTCCTCCGGCAGGCCGCAGACCGCCATGTAAGCGTCGCCGATGGTCTTGATGCGCTCGCAGTGGTTCCGCTCCATGATGTCGTCGAAGGCGGTGAAGAGGTCGTTCAACTCGCCGATGATGAACTCCGGGCTGTGGCGGGAGGAGATGGCGGTAAAGCCGACGATGTCGGAGAAGAACACGGTGACGTGCTCGAAGACGCGCGGCGAGGTGTGGCCGGTCTCCTTCAAATCTCTGGCGACGCTGGCCGGGAGGATGTTGAGCAGCAGGGCGTCCGATTTCTGCTTCTCCCGCGCCAGGGCCTCGGTGTAGCGGGCGTTGTCCATCGCCACGCCGATCTGCTGTCCGATGGCGGTCAGCAGGCGGAAATCGGCCTCGGTGATGGGGCGCGGGGTCTCGTCGAACAGGCAGAACGCCCCCAGTGTGGTCCCTTTGTGGACGATGGGCACGCCGACGTAGGAGCGCATGCCGGCTTCCAGCAGCCGATGGGCGTCGGGAGCCGCACTGTCCGCCAAATCCCCCAGGCCGATGGGGTGTTCCGCGCGATAGGCCAGGTCGCACAGGGTGCCCTCCACGTCGGACGATTCGACGCAGGTGATCAGGGCCGGGGGCAGGTTGATGTGCTCCATGATGCACAACTCGCCGGACTGCTCGTCCGCCATCGCAATGATGCCGCCGGCGAAGCCCAGGGCGGCGGCGGTGGCCTTCAGAGCCTGTTGGAGCACGTCCTTCAGGGAGAGGGTGGAGGAGACGGCCTGGGTGATGGTGTTGAGGGCGGTCAGTTCCCGATTACGCCGTTGGAGGGCCTCCTCGGCCTCCTTGCGGGCGGTGATGTCCTCTTTGATGGCGACGAAGTGGGTCATCTGCCCGTTTTCATCGAAGATGGGGGCGATGGTGGCGTACTCCCAGTAGAGCGTGCCGTCCTTCCGCCGGTTGTGCATTTCGCCATACCACTCTTTGCCGGCCAGGATGGTGCGCCACAGGTCGCGGTAATACTCCGGCCCCTGCTCGCCGGATTTGAGGACGCGCGGGTTCTGCCCGCGCACCTCGTCCAGCGTGTAGCCGGTCAGACGCTCGAACTTGGGGTTGACGTACTCGATGCGGCCTTCGAGGTCGGTGATGACGATGGAGTTCGCGCTCTGCTCCACCGCGCGGGAGAGTTTGCGCAGTTGCGCCTCCGCCTGCCGCCAGCGGGTCACGTCGCGGGCGATACCCACCAGGCCGATGGTCTCACCATCGGGGTCGCGCAAGGGCACTTTCGTCACCAGAATCCAGCGCTCGCTGCCGTCAGCGGAGGTGACGTGCTCGATTCTGTTGATCAGCGGGACACCGCGCCGCAGCACTTCCTCGTCCGAGGCATGAAAGCGTTCCGCCATGTCGGAGGGAACGAGGTCGCTTTCGGTCTTGCCGATCATCTCCTCCGGCGTGGAGAGGCCGTAGAACTCCGCCAGGGCCTTGTTCGCCAGGATGAAGCGGCCGGCGGTGTCCTTGACCTCGATGAGGTCGGGGAGGCTGTCAATCAGCGTGCGGAGGAGGGTACGTTCGGCGGCCAGGGCCTGCTCCGCCCGACGGCGTTCGGCGATCTCCTCCTGCAATTGGGCGTTCAGCCGCCGGAGCGCGTTCAGGTCGTCGAAGCGGGCTTTGGCGATGGCGATGGCCCGGCCCAGTTCGCGGGCGATGGGGGGCTTGACCACGTAGGCCCCTGCGCCGGCCTCTCCGGCCCGGCGCACCAGTTCCGGCTGCTCGTAGGCGGTCAGCATGACCACCGGCGTGGGACAGCACTCCTGGATGCGGCGGGTGGCCTCGATGCCGTCCATCACCGGCATTTCGATGTCCATCACCACCACGTCGGGGCGCAGGGCTTTGGTCTGGGCGATGGCCTCCTTTCCGTTCGTCGCCGTCCCGACCACCTCGTAGCCGAGTTCCTTCAGGAGACCCTGCACCATCTCGCTCACCAGGGCGGTGTCATCTACGACCAGGATGCGGGTGGCCTGACTCTGGATTCGTATTCCGCTCGCGTTCATCGTGGTGTCTTTCAGTCGTGCCGCTGCCAGAGCCGACAGAAGGCGCACAAGCCCGGTGCGCTGGTCAACTGTCCGCAGTTGGGGCAGGGGTGCAGTTCGACCGTCTCTGCGGCGGGGCGGAAGAAGCCCTCTTTCCGCACCCGCAGGAATCCCAGGTAGAATTGGAGTTTGGTGCCCGGCGAGCGTTCCTCCATCTGATTGAGGAGGCCCTTGTACCGGATGCTGGTCGCGCCGACGGCGTGCGGGCACTCGTCGTAGATGTAGTCAATGCCGGTGAGGAGGGCGTAGGCGGCCGTCTCCCGCTCGTAGAGGCGGCAGAATGGCTTGACTTTGCGGGCCAGTCCCGCGCCGGCGGCGGGGAGGACGGGGGCCTGCCGGGCGATGTAGCCGGTCTGCCAGTGGAGGACGTTGCCGAAGAGCACCGCCACCTCATCGTCGAGGTTGTGGCCGGTGGCGAGCACGTCGTACCCCTCGTCGCGGGTGATGCGGTTCATCACGTGCCGTTTGATGAGGCCGCAGACGGAACAGGGCTTTCCGCGCCCGCGCCGCACGCGGCGGGCGACCTGGGGGAGGGTCTCGCCGTATTCGGCGGCGATGTCCACGACGATGAAGCGGGCCTCAGGCCGCCGGCTGGCGAACCGTTCCACCTTCGCGCGGGAGGCGGCGGAATAGTCGCCGATGCCGAGGTCAATGTAGAGCCCGTCGGCCCGGTAGCCCAGTTCGAGGAGCACGTCCCACAGGGCCAGGCTGTCCTTCCCGCCGGAGACGGCCACCAGCACCCGCTCCTCCGGGCCGAACATGTGATACTTCTCGATCGCCCGCTGGGTCTGGGCGATGAACCATTCCGGGTAGTGCTCCTCGCAGAGGGCCAGTTTGTGCTGGCGCATGTTGACCACCGCCGGGCGGCCACACTTGCGACATTTCATCTCGTCACCTCATCCGCGATACCGGCGCATCGGGCGCATCGGTGCGCCGACCATGCGGAAGGCCCGCCGTTCCGCCTCGTACCGAATGCGCTCCTCGTCCAGCGTCAGCAACTCGCCGTCCCGCAGGAGCAGCCGTCCGTCCACGATGACGTGGCTCACGTCGGAGGGATGGGAGGTGTAGACCACGCCGGCGGCCAGGTCGTGCCGCGGGAACCAGTGGGGCGACTGGGTGTCGAGCAGAATCAGGTCGGCGGGACGGCCGGGGGCCAGGACGCCGCTGCCGGAGAAGCCCATCGCCTCCGCTCCGGCCTGGGTCGCCAGGCGGAGGATCTGGGTGCGCGGGAACGCTTCGGGCCGCCGGAGGGCGTTTTTGTGGTAGAGGCCGGTCAGCCGGAGGACTTCCAGCATATTCAGGTCGCTGTTCGAGGCGGGGCCGTCGGTGCCCAGGGCGACGGAGACGCCGCCGGTCAGCAGGCGGGGCAGGGAGGCCATGCCCATCGCCAGTTTGAGGTAGGTCTTGGGGGTGTGGGCCACGTGGACGCCTTTCTCGGCCAGAATGGCGATGTCGGCGTCGTTCACGGCGATGCAGTGGGCGGCGATGGTAGGCCGGTCGAAGAGGCCCAGGGCGGCCAGGTGCGCGACGGGCGTCTTGCCGTGCGCGGTCAGGGAGTTGGCGACCTGCTCGTCCGACTCGGCGACGTGGAGGTGGACGCCCACGTCGAGCGCGGCGGCGGCGTCGGCTACGCGGCGCAGGAAGTCGGGCGGGCACATGTAAGGGGAGTGCGGCCCCAGGACGCAGCGGATACGGCCCTCGGCGGCTCCGTGCCAGCGGCGGACGAAGGCGATGGTCTCGTCCAGGGAGACGCCGCCGACCTCCTGCTCCAATCCCAGTCCGAACTGACACCAGGCCAGGTTGGCCTTCATCCCCGCCTCCTCGACGGCGCGGGCGACGTTGTCCATCCAGAAGTAGTGGTCGGCGAAGGCGACGGTGCCGGAACGGAGCATCTCGCAACAGGCCAGGGCCGCCCCCCAGTAGACATCCTCCGCCTCCATCGCCGACTCAGCGACCCAGATTTTCTCGTTGAGCCAGCGGTCGAAGGGGAGGTCTTCCGCCCAGCCGCGTTCCAGCGTCATCGCGGCGTGGGTGTGGGCGTTGAAGAAGCCGGGCAGCGCGACCCGCTCCCGTCCGTCAATTATCTCGGCGTCGGCGGGACGAGGGAGGGCCGTCCCCAGGGCGGAGATGGTCTTCCCTTCGATGAGGATGTCCACGTCCTCCAGAACGCGGTCTTCCGCGTCCAGGGTGATCGCTGTGGTGTGTTGAATCAGGATGCTCATTGTTTCTCGTATGGTTGACCGTCGGCGGCCGGGGGGATGGCCTCGCCGACCACGCCGGCCAGGACGATCATCGTCACCAGGTAGGGGGCCATCAGCAGGAAGTGGGAGGGAAGCGGCACTTTCCGGAGCGCCAGTTTCGTCTGAAGGGCGTCGGCGAAGCCGAAGATGAGGGCGGAGCCGAAGGCGCCGAAAGGCATCCACTTGCCGAAGATCATCGCCGCCAGGCCGATGAACCCCTTACCGGCGGTCATCAACTCGTCGAAGCGGCCCACCGACCCCAGGATGAGGAACGCGCCTCCCAGTCCGCCCACCATCCCGCCCAGGGTGACGTTGATGTAGCGGGTGCGGAAGACGTTGATACCGAGGGTGTCGGCGGCGCGGGGGTGCTCCCCGACGGCGCGGGTGCGCAGTCCCCAGCGGGTGTAGAAGAGCATCACGTGGACGACCGCCAGCAGGATGAACAGGAGGTAGACGAGGACGTTCTGCTCGAAGAAGACCGGGCCGATGATCGGTATGCGCGAGAGGAGCGGGATGGGGACGCGGGGGAATATGCCGGGGTTGTTGAGGTACTCGAACTCGGACAGTATGCGGGCGCTGAGGAAACTGGTCAGGCCGGCCGCCAGGATGTTGATGGCGGTTCCGGCGATGATCTGGTCCACCTTGAAGCGCACCGCCATCACCGCCAGGAGCAGTCCCAGGAGCGCGCCGGAGAGCAACGCGCTGACGAGGCCGAAGGAGAGGGAGAGCCAGGAGGGCCAGCCCCAGATGTTGAGGGCGACGCTGCCCATCAGCGAGGCGAAGAAGGCCCCGACCAGCATCATCCCCTCGATGGCGATGTTGATGACGGCGCACCGCTCGCACAGCACGCCGGAGAGGGCGGCCAGGGCGATGGGCACCGCTCGCAGCAGGGAACTGGAGAACAGGCCGG
>JALWUZ010000348.1 GCA_027079895.1 Anaerolineae bacterium | reverse complement strand
TCCCCGCCCCTCACGCCCCCCCGTCGGCGGTGTAGACGCGATGCACCACCAGGCCGCCGTGCGCCTCGCGGATGATTTCGACGAGGCGCAGGCCGCCCACGTCCGCCTGGGTGGTGACGTGGGCCTGTACCAGCGGGCCCACCGGCTGCGCTACGAGCAATCCCAGCGTGGCGGCGGTGGAGGCCAGCGAGAAGCGCGAGAGGAGTTCCATCCACCGGGCCGGCGCGGATTGCTCCCGCTCCCGCCGACAGCCGCCGAAGGCCAGCACGGCCCCCAGGCCGGCCAGCACGCCGGAGACCGCCAAATTGGTGCCGCAGTTGGGATGAATCGCCATCTGCCGCTGACCGGCCCGCAGCCGCCGCAGCCCCTCCTGCGCCGCCGCCAACACCTCCTCGGTCGCCACGTCTCCGTAGAGGGCGAACCCCCACAGCGACGACCGTCCCACCACCTTGAGCCCCCGGTGACGCTCGCCGAGCACCCGGATGGTAGCGTGCTCCAAAGCGTGATTGCGGCGCACGCGGGAGAGGAGTCCCAACGCCTGAGTCGTGATTGCGTTCATTTCTCTTCTGCCTCGCTCTCTTCCTGCTCGTCGGATAGCGGCGTGAAGACCAACTCCCCCTCGCCGACCGACACCCGTACCCGGCTCCCCGCGGCGAACTCGCCGCGCAGCAGTTTGACGCTGAGGGGACTTTCCACGTACTTCTGCAACGCCCGCCGCAGGGGACGGGCGCCAAACTGGGGGTCGAACCCCTCCTCCGCCAGCCAGCGGCGGGCCTCGTCGCTCAACTCCACTTCCAGCCCCAAGTCCGCCAGCCGGTCGGCGATCTCGCTCATCTGCAAATCCACGATGCGCTCCATATCCTCCACGGTGAGGTTATTGAAGATGATGATCTCGTCCACCCGGTTGAGGAACTCCGGGCGAAAGGTCTTCTTGAGGGCCCGTTCGATGTCCCGATTGGTCTCGGCGACATCGTGGCCGCCGGAGTGGATGAAGCCCAGCGTCCCCCCGCGTCGGACGTACTCGGTGCCCACGTTCGAGGTCATAATCACCACCGTATTGCGGAAATCCACCAGCCGCCCCTGGCCGTCGGTCAGCCGCCCGTCGTCCAGGATTTGGAGGAGCGCGTTCCAGACATCGGGATGGGCCTTTTCGATCTCGTCGAAGAGGACGACGCGGTAGGGCCGCCGCCGCACCGCCTCGGTCAACTGGCCGCCCCGCTCGTAACCCACGTAGCCCGGCGGTGCGCCGAAGAGACGGCTGACGGTGTGCCGCTCCTGATACTCGCTCATGTCAATGCGAATCAGGGCCTCCTCGTCGTCGAAGAGGAAACGGGCCAACGCCTTCGCCAACTCCGTCTTGCCGACGCCGGAGGAGCCCAGGAAGATGAAACTGCCCACCGGTCGCCGGGGGTCTTTGAGCCCCGACCGGGCGCGGCGGATGGCGTCGGAGACGGCGGCCACCGCCTCGTCCTGGCCGATGAGGTGCTCCCGCAGGGCGTCCTCCATCCGCAGCAACTTCTCCGCCTCCGTCTCCATCATCTGCGCCACCGGGATGCCGGTCCAACTGGCGACCACCTCGGCGATGTCCTCCTCCCGCAC
>JALWUZ010000347.1 GCA_027079895.1 Anaerolineae bacterium | reverse complement strand
CGTTCTCGATCGTCAGCCAGGCGTGGAATATGCGCCCGAACTCCACTATGCCGAACAGCATCAGCAACAAGAGCGGCAGGGCCAGGGCGAACTCGACGATGGTCTGGCCGCGACGGTAGCCGGAGCCGCTCGAAGTGTGGGAGCCGAAGATTGTGTGTCTGTTCATACCGCGCTCCTTTCCCGCTCACTGGGTGAGCCGACTGAAGATGCGGGAAGCGATGTTCTCGAAGACGGCTTGCAGGTCGTCCGCCGTCTCGGCGTAATAGTAGTTGCCGCAGTCCTGCCCCGGCGGCGGCGGGGGGTTATCAACATCCGGCCAGTAGTCGTTGCTGCCGCAGGGAGCCGTCTCCCGCCGTCCGTCGTCGCCCACGTCGGCGATGTAGCGCAGGAGTTGCTCGCCGGCGTCGGGGCGCGGCTGGCCGGAGCCCGTCGGGAACTCGGCGTAGACGTTCTGCCCAAAGCCGATGGTGTAGATGGCGATGCCCTGCCCGGCGGCCCGGTCGGCCTGGTCTCTGGCGTAGTCGTCGGCGTCGTAGGACCAACCGATGACGTCCGGATCCGTCTCCCCCAAGTTGGTGTACCAGACGTTGTTGGGGTCCGAGCAGGCGTCCACGTTGGGACAGTGACGGGTGACGGTGCCGTCTATCTCAGGGTCGCGGCAGAAGGGCATGTACGGCAGCGACGGGCCGCCGGATCCTGAGCGGCTGTACCGGCTGCGCTCGTTCGGCCAGCCCTCGGTGTTGTAAATGGCTGGACAGGTGTACCAGTAGTTTTCGTCGGCGGCGATGTCGGTGGTGTTGGCCGCGCCGTCGGTCAGCAGGACGATGACCCAGACGGAGGCGTCGGCGCCGGTCTCGTAATTGCGCGCCAGTTCCTCGACCGCCTCCCGGATGCCGCCGCCGATGTTGGTGTTGGCCCAGCGGAAGCCGTAGCCGGTCTGCGGGGGACTGCCGTCATCCCATGTCCAGAGCCCAGGGTTGCCCCAGCCGCCGCCGACCTGAATCGGGGACTCGCAGGTGATGGCCGGGCGCACGTAGACGTTGAGCAGGTCGTAGTCCATAATCGCGTCCAGGACGTCCTGCTTGTTCGTCGTCAGCGGGACGACTACGCCGCTGGAGGGCTCGATGGTGATCCTGACCGTGTGGGTAGGCGGCGGCACCGGCAGACGACACGGGAAGGTCTCCACCGACTGGGTGAGCACAGGCGTCTTGTCGAAATGGTAGACGGCCATGCGGTCTACGCCGTCGCGCATCAGCGTGTTCACGAAGTCGTAAGCGGCCTGGCGTACCGACGGGTTGCCGTCGAAGGGGCTGCAATTGTGCGCCGTCCGGCAGGCCACCAGACAGTCGTACAGTTCCTGGCCGCTCAGCCCGCCGCAGGTGTCGTTGGCCATAGACTCGGACGTGTCCAGGAGCAGGACGACGTTGAGCACGGCGGCCTCCGCCTCGGCGGTGGAGTGGAGGGTGATGTAGTCCTGGTTCAGCAAGATACGCATGAAAACTAGGGTCACGTCCAAGTCCACTTCGGCGCGCACCCGCTTGCGGGGGGCGTAATCCGGCGGGCAGCGAGACGGGTCGTGGGGGTCGCAGCACAGGGCGGGGT
>JALWUZ010000346.1 GCA_027079895.1 Anaerolineae bacterium | reverse complement strand
TCGGTGACGTGCACGGCTGCGCGTGGGAGTTGGAGATGCTCCTGGATCGGCTCGGCTATCGGGGGTCGCGTGCGCCGCCCGGACGGCAGGCGACCTTCCTCGGCGACCTGGTCGACCGGGGGCCGGCCTGTCCCGAGGTGGCGGAGCGGGTGATGGGGCTCGTGGCCCGAGGGCAGGCCCGCTGCCTGCGCGGGAACCACGAGCACCAACTCCTGGAGCACCTCGCGGGTCGCTTTCCCCTTGCGTTTGGTCTCGAGGAGACCGTGGAGCAGTTCGCACGGCGTTCCCCCGGCAAGCTCTTGGAGTTCGCCCGTTTCGCCGAGGGGTTGCCGCTGCAACTCGAGCTCGATCCGGGTGCCCTCTGGGTGGCCCATGCCGGTTTGCCCGAGCGCTGGCAGGGATCGGCTGCACCCGAGGCGCGGCAGTTCGCGCTCTACGGAACCCCCAGGGGAACTCGGCGGGTGGAGTGGGCGGCGGAGTACCGGGGCTCGGCGCGGGTGGTCTACGGCCACACCCCGGCGCGGGATCTGCGCTGGGTGGGCCTAACTCTTTGTCTTGACACGGGTTGTGTCTATGGGGGCGCCCTGTCGGCCCTGCGTTATCCCGAGGGGGAGCTCGTCTCGATTCCCGCGCGGCGGCGCTACTACGAGGGGGTCTAGGAGATTCGGGGCACTTTTCTGTCCGCTGGGTGGGTGTCGTCTCACTTGGGGGTCCCCAAGGAGATCCAACCATGTTCAAGACACACAAACGCAACCTCTTGGCCCTGACCGCGCTGGCGGTCGCTTCGGCTCTTTCCGCCCCGGCTCAGGCCCAGTGTCCCCTTCCCGACAACCTCGATGGTGGCCAGTGCTGTGAGACGACCCAGCTCCAGCTACCGAAGTTCCCCTCCTTCACCCAGTCCTCGTTGGACATCTGCTGGCTCGACTGCGGTCTGGATGCTTTCACCGATGTGACGGTGCGCTGGGGTGTCCCCAAGAGCAACGACCTCGGTACCTGTGGACCGCGGATCTCCAAGGTGCGCATCTTCGATGCTGCTGGAGGATTGGCCTGGCGCGGGCGCATGAATATGAACTACTCGCGCACCTGGTTCGAGACGGGGAACAACAACGAGACCTATCAGGTCTGGCGTTTCCTGGTCAATGGAGACATGCGTCCGATCGACGTGCTCGGGTCTCCCCCCTGCACCATCCCCTCCTGCAGTCAGGCGTTCAACCGCGTGCGTTTCACCGGTTATGTCGACTGGGCCTTGGACTGCAATAGTGGCAAGTGGTCGAACGCTTGGATGCTGACTCACGCTTGCGATCGTGTGGATCACGCCCCGAACTTTCCCCGTCAAGGCATGTTCCACCCCGGGCGTTCCTACACCTTCGTCGGCCCTGCGGCAGGTTTCTCCCTGACGCTTCCGGTTCCCGGTGAGGATGGTTCCAGCGCCAACGAGGCGGTGCGTCGCATTCGCACTTCCAGCATCAACGGATCGATCGGCGTTCCGGTCTGCGAGTTCGAGGAGCAGGCCCAGCACGGTCTGACCCCGGTCGCGGAGTACTGCCTCTGCGGGCAGGGCAACTCGCCCCAGTGGCAGGAAGCGGACCTGACCATCGGCGGAGCC
>JALWUZ010000345.1 GCA_027079895.1 Anaerolineae bacterium | reverse complement strand
GCGCCGCCTGGCCGCGCTGGGCGTCTTGGTCCACACCCAGGTAGTGCTCACCCCCGGCCTGAACGACGGCCCGGCCCTCGACCGCACCATCTCCGACCTGGCCGACCTGTACCCGGCGGTGCGCTCCGTCAGCATTGTCCCCGTCGGGCTGACGAAATACCACCGGGGCGGCTGCCGCGTCCACACGCCGGACGAGGCGCGGGCGGTCTTCGCGCGGGTCACGGCCCGCCAGCCCCGGCTGCGGGAACGGCTGGGCGTCACCTTCGCCTATCTTTCCGACGAGTGGTACCTGCGTCTGGGGGAGGAGGTGCCTCCGGCGGCGGCCTACGATGGGCTCGACCTGACCGAGAACGGCGTCGGGATGGTGCGCCGCTTCCTCGACCGGGAGGTATCCCTGCCGACAGGGGCGCATCTGCTGGCGACGGGGACGCTCTTCGCGCCGACGCTGCGCCGCGCGGTCGCCGGCCGCCCCGACCTGGAAGTCGTGCCGGTGGTCAACCGCTTCTTCGGGGAGACGGTGACGGTCGCCGGGCTGCTGACTGGCGCGGACGTGGTGGAGGCTCTGCGGGGACGGGCGGAGGGCCGGGCGGTGGTGCTGCCAAAGGAGATGTTCGGCGGCCCGGAGGGGCGCACGTTGGACGGCATGACGGCGCGGGAGATCGGTGCCGCGCTGGGCGTAGCCGTCGTGAAATCGTAACCAGGGGGACTGCGTATGGAACCGTTGGAGATTGGGCTATCTACCGCTGCCCTGTACCCGCACCATCTGACCGAGGACGCGCTGGAGGTCATCGCCGCCCTCGATTTTCCCGTCGTCGAGATCTTCCTCCAGGCGGACGAGGAATACACGCTGCCATTCGGCGCGGAACTGGCCCGCCGCTGCCGCGCCCTGGGGCTGCGAGTCCACTCCATCCACCTGCACGTGGCCTACTTCGACCTGTGGCAACGCTACCCGCGCCACCGTCGGGAGACCCACGACCGCTTCCTCCGCGTGCTGGAGATCGCCTCCCGCCTGGGGGCCCAGGCCCTCACCTGGCACGGGCTGCGCTACGGAATCGAAAAGGGGCCTCTCGTCGAGGAGTTCTTCGACAGTGCGCGGTGGGCCGGGGAGCAGGCCCAGGCCGCCGGAGTGACGCTGTGCCTGGAAAACGTCAGTTGGTGCTACCTGCGGACGCCGGCCCAGGTCGCCGTCGTCCGAGGGGAGGGGCTGCCGGTCGGGTTCACCTTCGACTCCTTCCAGGCCGGGGAGTCCGGCACCGACCCGCTCGCCCTCGTCCGCGCGATGGGTGGCGACCTGACCACCGTCCATCTGGCCGACTACGCCCCCGACGGGCCGCGTCATCTGCCGCCGGGGAAGGGAGGGCTGGACTGGCCCGCCATCCTGCGGACGCTGCTGGAAGTGGGGTACACGGGCCCGCTCATCATCGAACCGGCCCACGTCGAGGACGAGGAGACCTTCCGGCAGGCCCGCGCGTTCATCCGGCGGGTTCTGGCGGACATCTCCCCGTCCTCGACGGTCTCAACGGCGGCTCACTCGGCGGGGACCGGCGTCACCGTCGTCGTCGGCGACGGGGTGGGGGTGGGCAGCGGCAGCGAGTAGGTATCCGCG
>JALWUZ010000344.1 GCA_027079895.1 Anaerolineae bacterium | reverse complement strand
GGGTGAGCACGGTAAGCAATGCCAGGGTTTTGTACATCGTTACACCTCCTAGAGAGTACCGGTTGGGGGCGTCTGACGCCGAAACAGTATATCACAAGAGAGCCAGACGCGCTAATCACTATTGGCGGCCATGCGCCGCCCTGCTGTGAAGACGCGGGGGAACGGGGACCTGTTCCCTATAAAAAAGCACCTCCGGGCCCGCCGGAGGTGCTCTTCAACACGTCGAAAGCCCGACGGCGACTGTCTACTCCCCCTCCCGAACGGCGGCGAAGGCGGCGTCGGCCACCTCCAACGCTCGGTCAATGTCGGCATCGGTGTGGGCCGCGCAGATGAACCAGTTGTGGTGTGGGTGGAAGAATACCCCTCTGGCGATCGCTTCCCGACAGAAAGCCTGCATGTGGTAGAGGTCGGGGTCGTCGTCGAAGGTCAGGTAGGGCAGGGCCGGGGGGCCGGAGACGGTGACACGGAAGCCGTGCGCCGCCCCCAACTCCTCCAATCCCTCCTTCAACCGCCGTCCCAGGCGGGCCATCTCGGCGATGGCGTCCGTCTCCTCCAAAATGCGGAGCGTCGTCAGCGCAGCCACCATCTCCACCGACGAGAACCAGAACGTGCCGGAGATGAAGACCGCCTCGGCCGCCTCGCGGAACTCCTCCCGCCCGACGGCGACGGCGATCGGGTGCCCGTTGCCGATGGACTTGGCGTAGCAGACCAGGTCCGGCTCGATACCGAACACCTCGTGACTGCCGTGTACGTCGAGGCGGAATCCGGCGCGGATGTCGTCCAGGATGAGGACGATCCCCTCCCGGTCGCAGATGCGCCGGATGCTGTCCCAGTACCCCTCCGCCGGCATGACCTGGGCGGCGTAGGTCGGGTGGTGATAGGGGGTCATAATGACGGCGGCAATCTCACCGCGATGCTCCTCTACCAGCCGCTCCAACTGCTCCGGGTGATTCCAGTCCATCTTGAGCACGTTCGCCCGTTCTTCGGGGAGGACGCCGGCCGGGTAGGCGGAGCACCAGGCGTGCGCACCGTGATAAGTGCCGCGCACCATCACGACCTTCTTCCGTCCGGTGTGCTCCCGCGCCACGCGGATGGCCCAGGTGGTCACGTCGGAGCCGTTCTTGGCGAACAGGGCCCAGTCGGCCACCGAAATCAGCCCCACCAGACGCTCGGCCAACTCCACCATCGGCTCGCCGGGGTGATTGAAGGCGATTCCCTTGTCCATCTGCCGCCGGACGGCCTCCTCCACCTGCGGATGATTGTGCCCCAGGATGACGGGCCCGTAGCCGCAGAGGAAATCGAGGTACTCGTTGCCGTCCACATCCCAGTAACGACTGCCGGACGCCCGCGCGGCGTAGTAGGGACTCTCCCCCGGCAGCAGGAAGCCGGGGTTCTTGTGGCCGTAAATCCCCTCCGGGATGACCCGGGCCGCTCGGACGAACAGGTCAACCGATTTGCGATACCGCTCGTTCATCTTCTCCTCCTCGCGCGACGTTCAACGCGCCATCAGTTTGCTGAAGCGGTTCAGGAAGATGTTGATCTTCTCCACCAGCGGGAGATTGCCGCGGATCCGCACCTCGCCGGTGCCGATGGCGACGACCGCGCTCAGACGCCCCTCGAT
>JALWUZ010000343.1 GCA_027079895.1 Anaerolineae bacterium | reverse complement strand
GTTTACTACGGCTCGGCGACGGCCGCGCCGAACAGTTCTTCGGCTACCGCGCCGCTGAGGACGACATCAGCAGCCGCCGCCGGCCCCGTCGCCGAGCCGTAGTAAACGTAGACCGCCCCCCGGTCGCGGTAGTCGCCGCCCGCGCCGGGGTCGTACCAGGGCGCACCGACGGCCAGGTCGTCGTAGCCGTCGCCGTTCACATCTCCGAGGCCGGCCGCCGCCCGCCCGAAATTGGCGTAATCCTGGTCGGTGGGATGGACGGCCCAGACGGGCGCGGCGGTCAGACCGTCTGGCCCGCCGAGGTAAAGGAAGGCGGCCCCCTCGTTCCTCCCCTCCTGGTCGTACCCGTTGGCGGTGATGAGGGCGTCGCCGTAGCCGTCGCCGTTCACGTCCGCGATGGCGAGGGCGAAGCCGAAGCGGGGGCAGAGGTCGAAGTCCGCCGTGCCCTGGTCGGGAGGCGTTATGACCCGCTCCGGCGCACTGCCCGGCCCGTCCGGCCCGCCGAGGTAGAGGAACACCCGCCCGTCGTCGTGACCGGCGTCGTCGTAGCGGGGCGCAGCGATGAGCAGGTCGTCGTACCCGTCGCCGTTCACATCTCCGGCGGCCAGGGACGCGCCGAACCAGGCCCACGCCTGCCCCCCGCGCCCTGTCCAGACCGGCGCGGAGTCGAGGCCGCCGGCCCGTCCGAGGAAGAGATAGGCCCGCCCCTCCTCGTCGGTGCCGGCGCGGGGCGCGGCGGCGAGGAGGTCGGCGAAGCCGTCGCCGTTCACGTCCCCGGCCCCGGCGACGGCCCAGCCGAAGAGCCCGCTCCACTGCCAGCCGGTCTTCGTCCAGGCGGGGGAGGTGGTCGGGCCGTCCGGCTGCCCCCGGTAGAGGAACGCGCCCCCCTGGTTGTCCTGCGTCCGGTCGTAGCCGGGCGCACCGATGAGGATGTCGCCGTAGCCGTCGCCGTCCACATCCCCGGCCCCGGCGACGGCCGCGCCGAACTCCGCCGTCGGCCAGCCGGGGAGCACCAGGTCGGCGGCGGAGGAAAGCCCGTTCAGGCCGCCGAGGTAGAGGCCGACCGTCCCCGCGCCGCCGTCGGCGGCGGGTTGGCCGATGAGGATGTCGGCGCAGCCGTCGCCGTTCACATCCCCGGCCCCGGCGACGGTCGCCTCCGCGCCGTCGAGACGGGTTGGGTCGGCGAGGCCGCCCGCGCCGCCCCGGTAGACGGTGACGGCGGCGGACGAGGCGACCAGGAGGTCGGAGTACCCGTCGCCGTCCACGTCCCCCGCTCCGGCGACCGCCAGGCCGAGACGCTCGCCGGCCTGGCGACCGGTGACGCTCCACGCCGGGACGTTGATGGTGCCGCCCGGCCCGCCGAGGTAGAGCAGCACGCGCCCGGCGTCGGAGATAACGGCGGTGCCGTCGAGGTCGTAGCCCGGCGCGCCGACGGCGATGTCATTGTAGCCGTCGCCGTTCACGTCCCCGGCCCCGGCGAGCGTTGCGCCGAACTGCTCCCCGGCCTGGTCGCCGACGAGTTCCGTCCCCAGGCCGCTCAGGCCGGTCGGCCCGCCGAAGTAGACGGCGACGGAGCCGCCGGAGTAGTCCGTAACGGCGACGAGCAGGTCGTCGTAGCCGTCGCCG
>JALWUZ010000342.1 GCA_027079895.1 Anaerolineae bacterium | reverse complement strand
GTCGTCCACAACCCGGCTGTGGAGCGTTTCCCCTGGCGCGGGACGGTGCTGGCGGTTCATCTGGTGCGCTTCCTCTCCATCTTGATGAGCACGGCGGCGGTCTACCTGACCTACCGCATCGTCGCGGAGATCTTCCCCGACCGGCCCGACCTGGCCCTCGGCGCGGCGGCCGTTCACGCCTTCACCCCGATGTACGCCTTCATCTCCGCCTCCGTCAACAACGACAACCTGGCCGTGCTCCTGTGCAACCTGGCCTTGCTGCTGATCGTCAGGATGGCGGACGACAGGCGGCGCGTCACCGCCGGCGGCTACCTCCTGCTGGGAGCGGTGCTCGGCCTGGCCGCGCTGACCAAATCCAGCGCGTTGCCGCTGACCGTGATCACCGCGCTCCTGGTCGCCGGGCGGGCCCTCCGCCGCCGCTCGTGGCGCGAGTTCATCATCGGCGGGGCGGCCACCCTGGGGCCGTTCCTCCTCATCGCCGGCTGGTGGTTCTGGCGCAACTGGACGCTGTACGGCGACCCCTCCGGCCTCAACGTGTTCATCGCCATCCTCGGCCAACGGGACGTGCCAGCCGACCTGGCCCAGTTGTGGCGCGAGCGGCACAGTTTCCTCGCCGGCTACTGGGGCAACTTCGGCGGGCTCAACGTGCCGCTGCCGGCCTGGGCCTACGCCTCCCTCAACGCCCTGCTCCTCGTCGCCGCTGCCGGACTGCTCGTCCGGGCCGTGCGCTGCCTCCGCCGCCGGACGACGGCCCGTATCTGGCCGCTGACCCTCCTCATCCTCTGGGGACTGGCCGTCCTCGTCTCCTGGTCGCGCTGGGCCGCCGTCACCTGGTCGTCCCAGGGGCGGCTGGTCTTCTCGGCCATCCAGACCTGGTCGTTGCTGCTGGTGCTGGGCCTGACCGCCTGGCTGCCCCGCCGCTGGGAGAAGTGGGGCGCGGCCGCCTTCGCCGCCTACCTACTGCTCCTCGCCGCCGCCGCGCCTTTCCTGTGGATTCGCCCGGCCTACGCCCTCCCGCCCGACCTGACCGACGCCCAGGTGCAGGCCATCCCTCACCCCGTCGGCGCGGACTTCGACCGCCTGATGCGGCTGCTGGGATACGACCTGGCGACGACGACCGTCACCCCCGGCGGCGACGTCCCCGTCACGCTCTACTGGGAGGCCCTCGCCCCCGCCGACCGGGACTACACTGTCTTCGTCCACCTCCTCGGCGCGGGCGACCTGACCATCGCGCAGCGGGACACCTTCCCCGGACTGGGACTCCTTTCGACCACCTGGCTCCGTCCCGGCTACCGCTGGGCCGACCGCTACGTCCTGCGGCTCCCGGAGACCGCCTACGCCCCCGACGAGGCCCAGATCGAAGTCGGCCTCTACGACGCCACGACCGGCGCTCGGCTCCCCGTCGGCGACGGCGACAACCTCCGCTTCGGGCATGTCGTTGTCCTCCCGCTGCCGGGCGACTTCCCCAACCCGATCTCCGTCAACTTCGGCGACCGGATGGAACTGGTGGGCTACGACCTCACCCAGCGCGTCCTCCGCCCCGGCGACCTGGTGACGGCGACGCTCTACTGGCGCGGACTGCGCCGCATGGCGACCGATTACACCGTCTCCGTCCAGTTAGTTGACCCCCAGCAGCGCAAAGCGGCCCAGCACGACGGCTGGCCGCAGGGGGGCGCGGCTCCGACGACCGCCTGGGAGCCGGGAGAGATAATCGTGGACGCCCATCCCCTGGCCGTCGGCGACGCCCCGCCCGGCGTCTACGACGTGCAGGTCGTCGTCTACGTCCGGCGGGAGGGAGAGTTCGTCCACCTGCCGGTAGTCTCGTCGAAAGGGGAGATGCTCTTCAACTACCGGCTGCTGACCAAAGTGCGCCTGCGCCGGTGAACCCCGGCCCGGCTGCCGGTCGAAAGGAGACCGACGATGACCGAGACCCCACGCCGTCCCTACCCCTTGCCCGAAGAGATCGCCAACGGCATCACTCACGGCATCGGCGCGGTGCTCAGCCTCATCGGGCTCATCTGGCTGGTGGTGATGGCCGCCCAGCGCGGCGACGCCCGCCAAATCGTCAGTTTCAGCATCTACGGCGGGAGCATGGTCGCCCTGTACCTGGCCTCCACCCTCTACCACAGCGTCCAACGCCCCCGAATCAAGCGGGTCTTCCGCACCCTTGACCACGCGATGATCTACCTGCTCATCGCCGGCACCTACACCCCCTTCCTCGTCCTCAGCCTGCGCGGGCCCTTGGGCTGGACGCTCCTGGCGTTGGTGTGGGGCATCGCGCTGGCCGGCATCGGCGCGAAGACCCTCTTCACCCGCTACTTCCGCAAGCCGACCCCCTGGCTCTACATCCTGATGGGCTGGCTGGGGGTCATCGGCATCGGCCGGGCCCTGACCGCCATCCCCCTCCGCAGCCTGCTCCTCATCGCCACCGGCGGCGTCATCTACACCCTGGGCGTTTTGTTCTACGCCTGGCGGAAACTGCCCTACAACCACGCCATCTGGCACCTCTTCGTCCTGGGCGGCAGCACATGCCACTACCTGGCTATGCTTTCCTACCTGTCTTGACCTGTCCACCGCGCGTTTCCGTCCCCGGCGGTGCGCCCGCATTTGTCCCTGCCGGAGGATGTGATACAATGCGGATTGCGCAGATCGCCAAGCGGGGGTATAGTTATAGGGATTCTCTTCGGGAGCAGTGAGATGGGCAGAAATTGGAGCGGACGCACGATCGGCAACTATCAGATTGTCGAGGAGATTGGGCGGGGAGGGATGGCCGTCGTCTACCGTGCCTACCAACCCCAATTAGACCGCTGGGTCGCCATCAAAGTCTTGCAGGCTACCGGGGCCAGCGGGCGGGAGTTCCTGGCCCGTTTCCGCCGGGAGGCCCGCGCCGTCGCTGCCCTGCGCCACCCCAACATCCTCACCATCCACGACTACGGGGAGGAGGGGGGCATTGCCTACATCGTGATGGAGTACATCCCCGGCGGCACCCTCAAGTCCCGCCTCACCGGGCAGCCCTGGCGTTGGCCCGACGCGGCCACGCTCATCATCCCCGTAGGACGCGCCCTGGCCTACGCCCACTCCCAGGGCATCGTCCACCGGGACGTGAAACCGGCCAACATCCTCATGGCCCGCCCCGACTGGCCGGTCCTGGCCGACTTCGGGCTGGTCAAACTGATCGGCCATCAGAAGGGCATCACCCAGCCCGGCGTGACCATCGGCACCCCGGCCTACTTCTCGCCGGAGCAGGCCGCCGGTGAGGAGGTGGATCACCGCACCGACATCTACGGCCTGGCGGTCGTGCTCTACGAACTGCTGACCGGACGGCTGCCCTTCGAGGCTGAGTCCTCCACGGAGATGATGATTCGGCGGCTGCACGAAGACCCGCTCCCGCCCCGGCAGGTCAACCCCGCCATCACCCCGCAGTTGGAGGCCATCATCCTGCGGGGACTGGCCCGTGACCCGAACGCCCGCTACTCGACGATGGACCACTTCATCGAGGACCTGTCCCGACAGCCCGGCGCGACAGGCCGTCCGCTGTCCTCCACGCCGCCGGCGGAGCAGACCGGTTCGGCGACGGCCCGGCTCGGCTCCCTCTCCGCTGCCCCCGGCCCGCGCCTGGTCGTCACCGGCACCGGGGCGACGCTGCTCCTCCCCCAGCGGGAACAGGTGCTCGTTGGCCGCTCCGACCCCCACGTCACCCCTCCGCCAGACGTGGATTTGGGCCCGCACGGCGGCGGACGGGCGGGAGTCTCCCGGCGGCACGCCATGCTCATCTCCTCTCCAGAAGGCTGGCTGCTGGACGACCTCCACAGCACCAACGGCACCTTCCTCAACGGCGTGCAGGTGGCGCCGGGCCAGCCGCTCCCCCTCCACACCGGCGACCTGATTCGCTGCGGGCAACTGACGCTGATTTTCTACGAGGAGTAGGGGCAGTGCCGGAGAGGGTAGCCGTTGCGATAGCCGTCGCCCTGCTCGTGGCCGGCTGCGTCCCCTTTGGAGGAAAGCCCATCCCGCGCAGCCCGCTGCCGACGGCGGCGAGCGTCACCAGTCCCGTGGCGACCGCGACCCCGGCCCCATCCCTCGCGCTGGACGGCACGGTGCAGAGCGTAGCGCTCAGCGCCCAGGTGATTTTCCTGTCGGCCCCCGTGATGGGCGTCACGACGATCGCCATCGCCGAGGGGACTCGCATCGTGGACGACGAGGGAAACCCTCTCACACTGCGCCGGATAGGGCCCGGCTGTTCCATCCGGGCGATCGGCCGGCGTCGGGGCACGGGCGACGCGCTCTTGGCCGCGCAAATCATCGTCCACGACCCCCTGCCGTCCCGCTGACTGCGGAGGGGACTCCGTTGGCCGCGCGGCGTCCATATCCACCGCCTCCCAGGTGAGGGGGAGGGAATGATCACCCGCTACGTCCTGAAAGGCTTTCTACGCCACAAGGCCCGCACCGTCATTATGATTCTCGCGCTGACGGTCGTCACCGCCATGCTCGTCTCCCTCAACAACGGCATAGAATCCCTCCAGCAGCAAGTGGTCGAACTGGCCGAGCGGGAGGCGGGGGAGCACGACATCACCGTCACCCGCGCCGACACCAGCCCCGACCTCTACGTGGACATCGCCTCTCTCTCCGCCACCCTGCGCGCCGCCGACCCTACCGTCGTCGCCGTCTACCCCCGCTTCATAGCCACCGTCGAGTTGCACGGCGCGGCCCGAACCGGCAACGTCACCCTCTTGGCCCGCACGCCTGAGGACGACCTGGGACAAGTGACAGTCCAGGAGGGGGAGTACGACCTGACCGGCGACCGGGTCTTCGTCCTGCGGGCGACGGCGGACACCTTCGGCCTCCACGTCGGCGACGAGGTGGTCCTGAGTTACATCCTGCCGGTCTCCCGCCGGAAGGGGCACGACCGGCCGCCGGATAGCAGCATGGGGCGGGTGACGCGCCGCTTCACCGTCGGCGGCATCGGCCTGGCGACCGGCCTGGGCGACCTGGGCAAGAACGGCCTCATGACGAGCGTGGCGACGGTGCAGGATTGGCTGGGCATGCCGGGCCGCGCCGAGCGGCTGATCGTCGTCCTGGACGATTCGGTCTACAACTCCCTCAACATCCAGCACGCCGTCTTCCGCGTCCGCCGCATCGCCGAGCGGCTGTACGACGCGCTGGGGGACGCGGCGGAGACTTACGTCGTCTCCGTCAAAAAAGCCCGTTTTTTGGATAAGAGCGACGTCGCCTTCGCCATCCTGCGTTCGATGAGCGCGGTCTACGGCTTCCTGGTGATGGGGGTCGTCGGCCTGCTGGTCTACTCCATCATCAACACCAACGTAGAGGAGCGGCGGCGCGACCTGGCCTTCCTCCGCATCCTGGGGGCGCGACGGCGGCACCTCTTCAACTTGGTGCTTACCGAAGTGGCCCTCATCGGCTTGCTGGGCGTGGGACTGGGGATCGCGGGCGGGCAGGTCTTCAGCGTCGCCGTTGTCGCTCCGGCCGCCAACTACCTGCTCAACCGAGGTGCCCTGGGAGCCGAACTGGGCATCGAGTTTCACATGGCCGCCACCGTCGCCGCGATGGTGCGGGCGGTGGTCATCGCGGCGGTCGTCCTGTTCATCTCCGCCATCGCCCCGGCGCGGAAAGCGGCCAATACCAAAGTGCGCTACGCCATCAACCCCGGCTCCGCCGACAATCTCCAAATCGAAGACCTGGCCCGCCTGCGCTCCCGCACCTTCGACATCCGCATCGTCATCGCCGGCATCGTCCTCACCATCATGTGGCTGCTGATTTTCATCGGCAACGAATTCCTCTTCGTCCAGGGGAACGAGGCGGTCATCAGCATCTTCATGTTCGGCGGGATGGCCCTCCTGGTGATTGGCGTCAGTCTGCTCTTCTACGCCCTCACCGTCCCTTTCGAGCGGCTGCTGATTCTGCTGGGGATGGGGGTGCTGCCCCGCCTGACCTTCTTCGCCGGGCCGAACCTGCTGCGGGCCAAGCGGCGGAACACGATGATCACGCTGATGATCGTCTTCAGCGCGACGCTGCCCACCTTCTTGGGGACGATGACCGCCCTCGAACAGAAGAACTACGACATCGAGGCCCGCTTCGGGAACGGCGCGCCGCTGGTGGCCCGGGTCTACCGCTGGCGCTGGTACGCCTCGTCCACGAAAGACGCCCTCCCCCCCAGCGCGGTAGATGATTTCCGCGCCGTGCCGGGGATAGGGCAGGCGGTGGGGCTGACGGGGGAGTACGACGCCCAGAGCACCAACCGCGTCACCCTGCGGCGGGTCAGCCTGCAGGTTGTCGGCCTGACCGATTCGCTGGACGGAGTCGTCTACCCGGACCTGACCGAGTACGCCGTCGGCGGCCCGGAGATGTTCGAGCGCGTCCTGCACGAGCCGGACACGGTCATCGTCGGGGCGGGGTACGCCGATTACATGGACTTGCACGTCGGCGACCGCGTGCGCGTCACCGGAGCGGGGAAGGATCATCAGGTGGACTTGCTCATCGTGGGGCTGGTGGAGCGCATGCCGGGCTTCGAGGGATTCACCCGCAACGAGCACGCCATCCGCTGGGGGGAGACGCCGGCCCTGGTCTCGCTGGACACCTACATCCGCCTGACGACGGACCCCACCGTCGAGACGGTCTGCGCTCAAGGGCGGTGCAGCCCCGACGAGCGGGAGCGGCCGATCGTCGCCCGGATAATGGCGACGCTCCTCCCCGGCGTGGACGAAAAACAGGTCGTCGCCGGGGTGCGGGAATTGTTCGCCGAGCGGGGGAACGTCTGGGTGGAGTCCACCGCCGAATCCATCCGCACCACCGAGCAATCTATGCGCACGATGCGGATTCTGATGCTCATTATGACGGTGCTCTCGTTCATCACCAGCGTGTTCGGCGTCTTCGCCGTCGTCTACGTGGCGGTCTACGTGCGGCGGCTGGAGATCGGCATGCTGAAGGCGATTGGGATGCGGCGGCGGGAGTTGGTGGGGATTTTCGCCCTCGAATCGGCGATGATGACCGTCAGCGCGGCCCTCGCCGGGGTGACGGCGGGGACGGTGCTGGGGTACGTGTTCTACATCAGCAACAACATGATGCGCAACACTCCCACTCAGTTGACCTTCGATTGGCTGACGACGGTCGCCATCCTGACGATGGTCATCCTGGCGAGTCTCATCAGCGCGGTACTCGCCGCCCGTGGGATTGTGCGCAGCAAGGTCACGGAGATACTGCGCGAGGCGTGGTGAGAGGAGGAGGGGCGATGAAGACTCTCAAGGGGCTGCCGATTCTGGCTTTCGTTCTGGTGCTGGTCTTCCTGCTGGCGGCCTGCGCCGCGCAGGAGGCGTCCCCGCCGCCGGAGGCCGCGCCGGAGGGCACCGCGACGCCGCTCCCGACCCTGCCGCCGCTCCCCTCCGGCAAGACGGTCATCGGCGAGGGCCACCTGGCCTCTCCCTATCCCGAACTGGCCCTGGGATTTGGAGGGGAGGTCGCCGGGCGGGTGGTGACGATTACCGTCGTCCCCGGCGACCTGGTCGCCGCCGGCGACCTGCTGGCCGTGCTGGACGATAGCGAGTTGCAGCGGGCGGTGGACGAAGCACAGCAGGCCCTCGACCGGGCCGTCGCCGACCGGGAGCGGGCCCAACTCCGCTGGGAGAACGACCTGGCCGACGCGGAGAAGGCCCTGGCGGACGCGCGGCGCGTCCTCACGACCACCCAATTGACCTACTCAGATACCGGCGTTGAAGAGGCCCGCGCCGCCCTCGACCAGATGCGGCGGGCGGAGGCGGACGCCCAACAGCAGTATAACAACTCTGTCTCCTGGGGTATCGGGGTGGACGAGGCCCGCGATGCCTTGGAGCATGCCACCCGTCAGCGGCAACTGGCGGAGATGCGGCTGGCCGACGCCGAGGACAGTCACCGCGCCGACTACCTGACCATCCTGGCCCGCCGGGCCGACGTGGCCCAGGCGGAGCGCAAACTGGCCGCCTTGCAGCAGGAGGGACTCGATCCCGCCTACGACCGGGCGGTCGAGGACGCCCGACGGCAGTTGGAGCAGGCGGAGGAAAAATTATCCCACGCCCGGCTGACCGCGCCCTGGGCGGCCCTGGTGCTGGCGGTGAACGCGACGCCGGGCGCGGAGGTGGGCGGGGGGACGCCGGTCGTGACCCTGCTCAACCTGGCGGACGGCCTGCGCTTCATCGCCGACAACATGAGCGAGCAGCACATCGGCCCCGTGTACCCCGGCCAGCGGGCGGTCGTCACCCTGCGCTCCTTCCCAGACCGGACGCTGGACGGGGTCGTCGAGGCCGTCGTCCCGCAGACGGGGCCGGCCGACGAGGAAGCAGTGGGAGGGCGGTTTGCCGTCCGCGTGCGCCTCGCGCCGGTGACAGACCTCCGCCTCCTGCCGGGGATGACGGGGCGGGTGGAGATCTTCGTCGGGGAGGAATAGCAAGAACCCTCCGGCTGACCGGAGGGCTCTCACCTGTCGGGGCGCGGGGATTTGAACCCCGGACCTCAGCATCCCGATTGCTGCGCGCTAGCCTGGCTGCGCTACGCCCCGATAGCGGGGGTATTATACTCAAATCGAGCCGTTTGGCAAGGGACGATTCGCCGGCACGCCCATGCCGACCGTAGGGCTTTTCAATGTTCTAACTTTTGGCGGTGGACAAGGGAGTCCCCGGCGATTGAGCCGTTGCATTTGCTGCTGTTGGAGGAGGACGGGTAGGCGATGGCACTGCCATCGCCTATCCCTTTGACCGTAGCGTAAGAACTCTGAAAAGCCCTATGCCGACCGCGTGCGACCGTGCGACTTGATTCATACTTGAGATTGTGTTATACTGTGCCCCACGTCCTCAAACCGAAAATCAACCTCGGAAATTTGTCCACAGGCCACAAGATAAAAACAAGTCATCAAGCAAGGAGGTGGAGGAATGGGCGGGAAAGCCGTCGCTCAGACTACTACAGCGATTGTCGTCGCCGCGCTTGCGCTGGCGGCACTCATAGGACTGCTGGCCGATAGCCAACACGTGGCACAGGCCGCTGTGCTCCCTGCCGATACACACGTCACCGGGCAGGGAGCGATTGATTATTCCCTCAAGAACGGGGGCATGCTGTTCCCCGCCGGGCGGTTGCCGTCCGCCCTGCTGATGAACGGCGGTGGAGGCCCGTCGCTCATCACGGTGTGTCACACCACCTGTCCCTACCAATCCGTGCAGGCGGCCGTGAGCGCGGTCGCCCCCGGCGGAGTCGTCAAAGTCGCCCAGGGAGTCTACACCGGCACCGGCGAATACGTCGTCTCCATCACCAAGACCCTCACCCTCCAGGGCGGCTACACCGTCACCAACTGGCGTGTGCCGGACCCCGACGGCCATCCGACCGTCCTCGACGGCGAGGGGACGCGCCCGGTCGTCTACATCGCCGACGGCATCGCGCCGGTGGTGGAGGGATTCCACGTCCGCAACGGCAATAACACCTCCGGCGGCGGCTTCCACATCGCTGGCGGCTCCCCGACGATCAGGCGCAACCGTATCTACGAAAACTACGCCAACGAATCGGGGGGCGGCATCTACATCCTGGATGGGACGGCGGCGGTGGAGAACAACTTGATCTACTCCAACACCGCCGGGTCCCTGACTGGCGGTGGCATTTACATCGGCTACGGCTCGGCGACGATTCGGTTCGATACTCTGTATCATAACACTGCCGCTCAAGGCGGCGGTATCTACATCGCTTTCGGCTCGCCGGTCATCACCTCCTCCATCATCGTGGAAAACACGGCCCGTAACTCCGGCGGAGGCGGGGGCATTTATAACGCATCTGGCGATTTCGAGCGCAACGATTCCGGCTTCAACGATGTGTACGGAAATGAGAACAACGATTATGTTGGAACCGGCGGAGTCCTCCCCAACGACATCCAACAACCGCCGCAGTTCCGCGCCCCCGCCAACGGCGATTTCCGCCTTCAGACCGGCTCCCCCTGCATCAATCATGCCTCTGCCCAATACGTCGCCGACGACTACGACGGCTACGCCCGCCCCTTCGGGCCGGTGGCCGACATCGGGGCGCACGAGTTCTACACCGGCACATGCTTCGTCCGCGTCAACGACAGCCAGGTCTACACCACCGTGCAGGCGGCGGTGGACGCGGCCTCCGACGGCGACCTCGTCAAAGTAGCCGGACTGTGCCAGGGGGTCGCGACCCACACCGTCGGCAGCACCGTCTACTCACAGACTGCTTACATTGACTATGACCTCACTCTGCGCGGCGGCTACACCGTCACCAATTGGGACGACTCCGACCCATACGTTTACCCCACCGTCCTCGACGCCCAGAGGCAAGGGCGGGTGCTCTACATCGCCAGCGGGGATGTGACCATCGAGGCCCTGCGCATCCGTCACGGGCAGACGACCGGACGCGGTGGTGGCATATACGTCACCAGCGGGGATGTGGTCGTGCGATATACCAGAGTGTACACCAATCACGCCAATGGACGAGGCGGTGGTATGCACCTGGAAGGACACTCCGCCCTGGTTCAGAACAGCGAAGTCTACTCCAACACCTCGAACAGCGGGTTTGGCGGTGGCGGCATTTCCGTCGGGGGTGGCACCGTGACAATCGAACACTCCCGTATCCACCATAACCACGCTACCAATCGTGGAGGAGGAGTGTATTCGATAATTGACTCCCTCATCTTACGCGACAACGTGCTCTACTCTAACGTTTCCGGCAGTGAGGGAGGCGGGCTCTACGGGGAATCCCCGGACGGCGCAGTCGTCATCCAGGACAATGCTTTTTACGAAAACACGGCAAACGAGGGCGGCGGCCTGTGCTGGGGGAGAGGCCCGGCTACCATCGCTTCCAACACCATCTTTTCCAACGCCGCCGGACTCGGTGGCGGGGTGTCCATCAAGACCACTGCGTCGGGTGTGCTCCTCTCCGGCAACACTATCCACCACAATACGAGCACCAGCGATGGCGGCGGGATTAATGTCAAATCCTGGGGCGGATCACCTATCACCATCACCGCCAACTCAATTTACTCCAACACCGCCACATCTTTCGGCGGCGGGCTGCTTGTCGCTACATCTGGCTCACAACCAGTTTGGGCTACGAACAATATTTTCTACGGCAACTCCGCCAAGTACGGCGGCGGTGTCCGCGCGAACCGGTACCTCCATTTGGTCAACAACACCATCTACGCCAACCATGTCTCCCAGAATGATGGCGGCGGACTGTCCAGCAATGAGAGCATCACCATCACCAACAACATAATCGTCTACAACACCGCTCCTTCCGGCGGGGCTGGCATTTTCGGCCCCATCACCGCTTCCTACTGCGATGTCTACAGCAACACCAACAGCGACTATGGCGGCGGGGCCTCCGGCTCTAACTCCATCTCCGCCGACCCGCAGTTCGTGGATCTCGCCAACCACGACTTCCACCTCCAGGCCTCTTCCCCTTGCCTCGACGCCGGAGACCCGAACGAGTACGCCGACGACGACTACGATGGCTACGCCCGGCCCTTCGGCGCCCAGGCCGACATCGGGGCCTACGAGTTCTACTCCGGCACCTGTTTCGCCCGCTTGAGCACCGGCGGACAGGTTTACTCCTCCGTGTCGGCGGCCGTGGCCGCGGCGCCGACCGGCGGGGAGGTGTTGGTAGCCGGAGTCTGCACCGGAACCACGACCATCACCAAGTCACTGTACCTGCACGGCGGCTACCTACCCACCAACTGGCAGACCCCCGTCACCTACACCATCCTCGATGGCGGGGGCACCGACCGTGTGCTCACCATTGCCACCACCGACCCGGTCACGGTGAGCGAGTTCATCATCCGAAACGGCTCGACCTCTGGCGACGGCGCAGGCATCTACCTCTCTGCTGCCGGCAGCCCCCTCATCCAGAACATCATTTTCTACGACAACTCCGCGCGGCACGGCGGCGGTTTCGCTGCTGTGGGTGGAAGCCCGCTCCTCTACAACGATACTTTTGTGGGCAACTTGGCCACCAACAACGGCGGTGCCATCTACATTGCCGGAAGCGGCTCGCCAGTCATCAGCAACACCATCGTCGTCAGCAACTCCAGCGGCATCTACGCCCCTAGTGCGACCGCTTTGTCCCACAACGACGTGTGGCACAACCTTGCTTACAATTACTCCGGCATCACCACCGGGACGAGCGACATCTCCTTGCCGCCCTACTTCGCGGACTACGCTGGTGGAGACTTCCGCCTGCAACCAGGCTCCCCCTGCGTTGACGCCAGCGATCCCCACACCGCCGTCTCTCTGGACTTCGAGGGGGATCCCAGGCCCATCGGCGGCGAGTACGACATCGGCGCGGACGAGGCCACCGAGCGGCTGGGGGTGGAGTTCTACGCCCATCAGTCCGCCTACGGCTTCCCCGGTCAAGTGCTCACGTATACCCACTACTTGGTCAACACCGGCACCCGGCCCGACACCTACCACATCGCCCACGCCCTGGTGATCAGCGGCACGGGCAGCGACTGGCAGGTCGGCTACACCTCCATTTACACGCTCGCGCCGGGGGCGACGGCGGCCGTGCCGATGACCATTCACATCGCCACCGACGCCGTCAGCGGCACCCTGGCGACCGTCTATCTGACCGCTACCTCCAATTCCAGCGTCTACTTCTCCGCCGTGACCAGCAACACCACCGGCATCAACCGCAACTGGGGCGCCGCCTTGGCCCCCGCCTACGCCCAGGTGGTGGACCCCGGCGTGGTGCTGACCTACGTCCACACCCTGACCAACACCGGCAACGCGCCCGACACCTTCGAGATCGCCTTCGACAGCACGCCGGGCGGCTGGGCCCAGGTGACGCCGGACCAGGTCACGCTGCCGTCCGGCGGCACGACCCAGATCTACGTCCGGCTGGAGATTCCGGCCTCGGCTGCCGGCGGGGTAATCGAGACCACCGCCATCACGGCCACCAGCCTCGGTGCGCCGCCCAACTCCCCGACCTCGGCCTCCATCTCCGACACGACGGAGATCAACTACAGCGCGGGCGACCGGTACGTGACCACCTCCGGCTTCGACAGCCTCAACAACTGCACGATCATCACCCAGCCCTGTCGGAGCGTCGGCCAGGCCATCGCCCAGGCGGTCAGCGGGGACATCGTCAAAGTCGCCCAGGGGGCCTACTACGAGCACGACCTGGACGTCAACAAGAGCATCACCCTCCAGGGCGGCTACAGCGACGCGGACCCCGATTTCACCGTCCGTGACCCCGCCCTGTACCCCAGTATCATTGACGCCGAACGGCAGGGGAGGATCTTCTACATCCTCGGCAACCCGACGGTGGAAGGGTTCACTCTGCGGAACGGCTACTCCGGCGCGTCCGGCGGCGGCGTCTACATCGGGCTGAGCGCACCGTCCCTGCGGGACAACATCATCGAGGACAACGAGGCCTTCCTGCGCGGCGGCGGCATCTACAACAGCAGCGGCAGCCCCACCCTGGAGCGGAACGTCATTCACGGCAACCTGGCCGGCACCGACGGCGGCGGCTTCTACAACAACGGCGGCAGCCCTGACCTGTGGAGCAACGTCTTCTATGACAACCAGGCCGACAACGGCGGCGGGTTCTACTCCTCCTCTGGCAGCCCGTCGTTCCTGCACAACACCCTGTACGCCAACACCGCCGACGGCGGCAACGGCGGCGGCCTGTACCTGGGCGGCGGCGGCCCCGACGTGCGCAACAACATCATCGTCAACAACACCGCTGCTGACGGGGGCGGCATCTACGGCGGCGCGGGCACGCAGGACTACAACGACGTGTTCAGCAACACCGGCGGCAACTACGGCGGCGGCACATATACCAAGACCCACGACATCTCCCTGGATCCGGCCTTCATAGACGCGGCCGGTGCCGACTTCCACCTCCTCAAGACCTCACCCTGCATAGATGTGGGCGTCAACACTACTGTGGTGCAGTATGACCTGGACGCACAGCCCCGTTTGATGGGCACCGCCCCCGACATGGGCGCGGACGAGTATCAGGAAGCCGGGCTGCAACTTTCCCTGCTGGCAGAGTCCGGCTCCGGACAGCCGGGGGTCTGGGTACACTACCATCACACCCTGACCAACACCGGCAACTACACCGACACCTTTGCTCTGACCTGGTACAACGAGCACGGTTGGGAAGTTCACGTGAACGGACAGGCCGCCCAACCGGTCACCGTAACGCTGGGCAGCCCGGACCAGAACGCCGTCCTCACCACTACGGTGATAGACCTGGCGGTGCTGATTCCCTCTGGCATACCCAGCAACACCGTAGACACGACCATCCTCACCGTCACCTCCGTACTGGACAGCGACGTATACACGATGGCGGTGGACACGACCACCGTGTTGCAAACAGTCGCCGTCTTCTTCGAGCCGGACCGCATCGGGGGAGCTCCTACCACAATCCCCAACAACTTCGTGGTCTACACCCACACCTTGCGGAACGACGGCAACTCCACAGACACTTTTGCGTTGACCCAGTGGATCAGCCAGCCCGGCACCCCTCCTCATCCCTGGCAGGTCACCGTCTACCCGACGCCGACGGTGACGCTGGGCGGTGGGATGGAGACCACCGTCTACGTGACGGTGACAGTGCCCGACGTCGCCGATGAGACCGAAGTGGCGACCGCCATCGTCACCGCCACATCCCAGATAGACAACGATGTCCAAGATAATGTCGTGGACACCACCGTCGCCGATTGGCAGTTCGGCATCCAGTTCACCCCTGACCACTCCGACCATAGCAACCTGGGGGCCGAGAAACACTACACCCACATCCTGACCAACACCGGCAACTACACCGATACCTTCGCCATCACCTACACCTCCAGCCTGGGCTGGCCAGTGACCGTCTCCCCGGCGCCGGAAGTGACTTTGGGCACGAACAGCACCACGACGGTACAAGTGACCGTCACCGTCCCCATCCTGGGCGGGGCCTACGGCGGCGATGTGAACGTCACCACCATCACAGCGGGCTCGATCTACAGCCCGACCAACTTCGCCGCCGTGGCCGACACTACCACCGTCACCCGCACCACCGGACTCCTGCTGCGAGCCGACCAAACCGCTTTCGTCTCGGTCGTTTCCGGCACGCAGACGGTCGTCCTGGCCCATACCCTGACCAACCTGGGCAACGCCACCGACACTTTCACCCTGTCGCTCCACAGCGCACATGGTTGGGGCCTGGTCTACTCGCCCACCCATCCGATCACTCTGGGGCCGGGACTTCAGGCCGACATCTTAATCACAGTCACCGTGCCGGCCGCCACCAACTGCCCCGACCCGGCAGTGGTGGACAACATCACCGTGACGGCTGCTTCCCAGTTCTCCCCTACGGTGAGCGGCACCAATCACGATAACATCGTCGTCAACCAATGCCGCAGCGTCGCCATCGCCCCCGACCAGACCATCGCCTACCCGCCGGGGCTGGCTATCTACACCCACACCGTCACCAACACCGGCAACTACACCGATTCCTTCATCCTCGCAGGGGAGAACGCCGCCGGTTGGACGGTCAATCCCGCACCGGGAGCCATCAACGACCTGGGGCCGGGGATGACGACGACGGTGCTCTTGCGGGTCACGGTGCCTTTCGAACCCTGCGGCACGACCAGCGTCAGCACGATCACCGTCTCGCCGGTGCAGAGCCCGACCATCTCCGCCAGCGCGGTGGACACCACCACCACCGTATTGGGGGTCTACTCCATCGCCCAGTCGTCGGCGCAGACTCACTACACCACCTCCAGCGTCTCGTCCCAGGTGGTAGTGACCTACTACCGCACCGTCACCAACACCGGCAACTGCACCAACACCATCAGCCTCAACGTGCAGGGCTCGTCGGGATTCACTACGACGGTTTTCCCCACCTCCATCCCCGACCTGCCGATGAACGGGTCGGCGGACGTGCTCGTCACCGTGATAGTGCCTCCCACCGACACGACCTACCTCCTGGTGGACCGGGTGCTCATCACCGCCACCGGCTTCAACGGCGGCAGCGCGAGCGTCGGAGATGAAGTGGTGGTCAACAAGCGGGTAGACCTGGAACTGGCCCCCGACGGGAACGGCTATCTGGATAACCCCATCGGCGGAGCGGTCCAGTACGTCCACACCCTGACCAACACCGGCAACTACACGGACGAGTTCGCGCTGACCTGGTACAACGAGGACGGCTGGCCGGTGACGGTCGAGGGCAGCGACCAGCAGCCCTATGTGCTCTCCCTCGCCTCCGGCCAGACGGCGACTCTCCACGTCGAAGTCACCGTCGGTACGGACGCCTACACCGCTACCAACCATACCTGGCTCACCGCCACCTCCCGCACGCCGTCCGCCGGGACGTTCATCACCCACTCCCACGCCACCGTCACCGACACGACGACTGTCCGCCGCCCGCACGTCTCCATCGAACCGGATTGGGACTACGAGGCCAGCGGCCCCGGCATCACCGTGACCCTCGTCCACACGCTGACCAACGACGGCGGCAAGACCGGCAGTTACACCATCACCTACCAGAGCGAGCATCCCGCCTGGGTACAGGAACTGACTCCGACCCAAGTCTCCAACTTGGCTGCCGGTCAGACCAAGTTCGTCACCCTGACGCTCTACATCCCGCCCACCACCACGCGGGACACCGTGGACGTCACCATCATCACAGCCACCGCCGACATCTCGCCGTCCCTGGTCTTCGACACCGCCACCGACCGAACGACGGTGCCCTACCGTCCGGGCGCGGAAGTGGTCCCTGAACAAAGCGGCAACGCCGCCCCCAACACAATCGTGACCTACACCCACACCATTACCAACACCGGCAACTACACCGAGACGTTCTACCTCTCCGTTCACGGCCTGTTCAGTCCGGTGGAGATCGAGCCGTCGGCGGTGTACGACCTGGGGCCTGGCCAATCGGTGCCGGTCACGGTGACGATCTACATCCCGCCGGAGGCCGCTGCCAACGACATCGAAGAGGCCGAGATCATCGTCACCTACATCAACTACAGGAACGGCCAGTCTGTGGAGATCGAGCGGGCTTACGACCGCGTCACCATCAACCACATCACCGGCACCCGGTACGTCGCCCCCACCGGTGACGACGAACACAACAACTGCACGCTGCTCGACGTCGGCCCCTGCGCCACGATTCAGCACGCGGTGGAACAGGCCTCTCACGGCGACACCATCAAAGTCGTCGCCGGGACTTACACTGGCGACGGCGACCAGGCCCTCCTAGTGGACAAATCCGTCTCCCTGGTCGGCGGCTACCTGACCACCGACTGGGACACCTCCGACCCTCTCGCCCGCCCGACGATTCTGGACGGCGAGAACGTGCGGCGGGTGCTCTACATCTCAGGCACCGTCACCCCCACTATCGAGGGGTTCGAGATTCAGAACGGCAAGGTGGACGACGGGCCGGGCGCCGGTATCTACATCGCCGCCGGGGCCGCGCCGACGGTGAGCCTGACCCTCATCCACGACAACGCGGTCGGCGGGCTCTCCGGTGAGGGCGGCGGCGTCTACTACGGCGGCTCCGCCAGCCCCTTCTTCGAGCGCGTCGCCATCTACGACAACTCCGCCCAGCGGGGCGCAGGGCTGTACCTGAACTCCGGCTCGCTGCGGCTCTGGAACAGCCTGATCTATCGGAACGCGGCCAGCGCGGCCGGCGGCGGCCTGTACAACAACGCTGGCTCGCCGCAGGTCTGGAACGACACGTTCTACAGCAACACGGCGGCGAGCGGCGGTGGCCTCTACGCCATCGGCGGGACACTGGTCGTCAGCAACACCATCGTCGCCGAGAACACCAGCGGCATCCACGTGATCGGCGGCTTCTCCCCCACTCTGACCTACAACGACGTCTGGGGGAACACCAATGGCAACTACGGCGGCAAAGCCGCGCCGGACGGCACCAGCATCTCCGCCGACCCGCTGATGAACGACCCGGACGCCGGCGATTTCCACCTGACGGAGAACTCCCCGTGCATCAACGCCGGTGCGCCGGGCGTCTCCGAACCCCACGACGACTACGACGGCAGCCCGCGCCCGCTGGGCGGACGGCATGACATCGGGGCCTACGAGTACCCGCTGGCGGCGCGGAAGTACGTCGTAGCGGCGGCGGACCCCGGCGACACCATCACCTACACCATCCTCGTCACCAACACAGTGGACACCGTCCACACCGTCCCGGTGACGGACACCCTCCACCAATACCTGGACTACGTCAGCGGGCCGACCTGCTCCGACGGCAACTGCACCTACCTCACCGCCACCCGCACCGTCTCCTGGGTAGTGGCGGTGAACAGCAGCAATAGCCCGGTCTCGCTCACCTTCTCCGCCCGCATCACCGACCAGGTGGCCGCCGGGACGCCGATCACCAACGTCGCCTGGGTCAACCACGGGCGCATTGATATGGTGACGACGACCGTCAATGCTGTACCGGGCCCGCGCTACGTGGCAGTGACCGGTGACGACCACGACAACAACTGCCTGGTGGCGACCCGACCCTGCGCGACGGTGCAGTGGGCGGTTGACCAGGCCCTGAGCGGCGAGACGGTGTTGGTAGCCACCGGCGACTACACCGCTACCGGCCAGGTAGTCCAGGTCGGCAAAGACCTGACCCTGCGGGGCGGGTACACCTCTACCACCTGGACTTACGACCCCGAAGCCTACACGACGACCTTGCAGGCCCCGGCGGGCGGCACCGGAGTGGCAATCAACGGCGGCACCGTTACGCTGGCCGGATTCTACATCACTGGCGGCGACAATGGTGTGGACATCACCAGCGTGTCCGCCTCGGCGACCATCAGCCGGACGAGGATCTACAGCACTGGCGACGGCATCCACGCCACCAACGGCGACCTGACGGTCGAGCGTACCTGGATCTACAGCAATACCGGCGACGGCCTGGACCTCAGCAACGCCACCTACCGCCTGGTCAACGTCGTCATCGCCCAGAACGGCGGCGCGGGGCTGCGCACCTCCGGCAGCGACGGCGCGGTGCTCCACAACACCATCGCCGATAACTCCACCGGCGCGGTCATCGGCAGCCAGGCCGTCTTCACCAACACCATCTTCTCCGGCCACAGCGTCGGCCTCGACGTGACCTCCGG
>JALWUZ010000341.1 GCA_027079895.1 Anaerolineae bacterium | reverse complement strand
AACGCGATGGACGCTATGCCGGACGGCGGGGAGTTGTTCATCAGCGGCGATCTAGAGCAGTCCGCCGATGCCAGGAAACCCTACCTGCGCCTCCGGTTCCGGGACACCGGCGAGGGCATTGACCCGAAGGCTCTTCCGCGCCTGTTCGAGCCTTTCTTCACCACCAAAGAGGACGGCTCCGGCCTGGGACTGTACATCAGTTACGGCATCGTCCAGGCGCACCAGGGGCGAATCACGGCCTCCAACGCGGAGGGTGGGGGGGCGGTGTTCACGATTCTACTGCCGACGATGTGAGGTCGTACATCCAGGAAGGAGACTGAAATGCGTGGCTTTTACAACCGTCTGTTGCGGATAGACCTTTCCGCGCGTACCTGGGCCGCCGAGCCCATCCCCGACAGCGTCCTGGTGCGCTACCTGGGCGGCAAGGGGCTGGGAGGCCATCTGCTGATGGAGAACGTCCCCGCCGGCGTGGACCCGCTCGCGCCCGACAACCCCCTCGTCATCGCCATCGGCCCGGCGACCGGAACCGTGCTGGCCCCCGCCAGCCGGTACGGCCTCTTCGCCAAATCGCCGCTGACCGGCATCTTCGGCGAGTCCTACTCCGGCGGCTATGTCGCCCCGGCCATCAAGGCGACCGGCTACGACGCCATCGTCTTGCAGGGGGCCGCCGACGCGCCGGTCTTCCTGGAAATCTCCGACGCCGGAGTGACGTTCCACGACGGCACGCCGTTCTGGGGGCTGGACGCCTACCAGGCCGAGGAGGCGTTGGAGCGGGCGGTGAACGTCCGGGGCGCGAAGGCGATCGTCATCGGCCCGGCGGGGGAGCGGCAGGTGCCCTTCGCCGTCGTGAGCAACGACCGCGGACGGCAGTCGGGCCGCACCGGAATGGGGGCCATCCTGGGCTCGAAACGGGTCAAGGGGCTGGTGTTCCACGGCCAGGCGCAGTGCGACATCCACGACGCCGCGGCAATCCGCGAGTACGACCGTCAACTCCGGGCACGGGAGAAGGACGGGGCGGGGGCGCGGGCCTATCGGGAGCACGGCACGCCGTTGCTGGTGGCGATCTCCAACCGGGCCGGCTCGTTCCCCAGTTACTACTGGTCGGCGGGGCAGGTGCCCCACTGGGAGCAAATCAGCAGCGACGCGCTCATCGAGCGGTTCCATCCCAAGCCCCAGGCCTGCTACCGCTGCTTCTTCGCCTGCGGCAAACTGACCACCGTCCCCGACGGGCGGCACGCCGGGCTGACGGTGGAGGGGCCGGAGTACGAGACGATCTACTCCTTCGGCGGGCTGTGCGGGGTGGACGACCTGGCGGAGATTCTCTATCTCAACGACATCTGCGACCGGCTGGGGATTGACACCATCACCGCCGGGAACGTCGCCGCCTTCGCCATCGAGGCCGCCCGTCGGGGCGCGTTGGACCTCGCGCTGGACTACGGCGACGTGGACGGCATCGCCGACCTGCTCCGCAAGGTAGCCGCCAGAGAAGGGGTTGGGGAACTGCTCTCGCAGGGGGTGCGGGCCGCCGCCCACGAGTTGGGGCTGGACGACTTGGCGATTCACGTCAAGGGGTTGGAACCGCCCGGTTACGACCCGCGCGTCCTCAAGGGGATGGGGCTGGCCTTCGCCGTCTCCGACCGCGGAGCCTGTCACCTGCGGGCGACGGTCTACAAGGCGGAACTGTCCGGCTGGGTGGACCCGGCCTCGCCGGAGGGGAAGGCGGAGTTGGTGCTCGATTTCGAGGATCGGCACACGGTGTTCGACACGCTGATTTTCTGCCGCTTCTACCGGGACCTGTTCGGCTGGGAGGAACTGCCGGTCGTCATTCACGGGCTGACCGGTCTGGAGTGGGACAAGGCAGAGTTGCAGGCTCTTTCGGCGCGGATTGCCAACACCATCCGGGCCTTCAATCTGCGGGAGGGGATGACGCCGGAGGACGACACGCTGCCGGCCCGCTTCTTCCGCGAGCCGTTGCAGCCGCACGGGGAGCGGTTGACGGAGGCCGAGTTGCGCCGGATGGTGGACGATTACTACCGCCTGCGGGAGTGGTGAATCCCCAGCGGCGCAAGGAAACTCACGGCGGGCGTCGTCGCGCCCGCCGTTCGTTTTTGCTCAACGCCCGCGCAGGCGGATGCGGGCCTCACGGCAGCGGGGACAGGTCGCCCCGACGTACTCCGTCCCGCAGGTGCGGCAGATTTTGACCCGCATAGGCCGCTGGTCGTCGAACGAGGCGATGATGATGACCACCTCCTGCCCCTCGTAGCGGGACAGCAGGTCGTCCAGGGCGGCCTCCCTCACGACCCAGTCGCCGCTGGCGGCGTCGCGGTGCAGATGGCCCTCGACGACGCCGGCGTCCAATTCCCGCGCCGCCGAGGTCAGTTCCCTGATACTGGCCCTCCGTTGTGCCGGCATACTCTCCTACTCCTCCGCCCTCTCGCGCTGCACGTCGCGTCGCAGCACCCGGAAATGGTCGAAGTCGCGGGCGACGACCGTCTCCGGGAAGATGGCCCGCGCTTCCTCCAAAATCTGCGCCTCCCGATACCGCCGCGAGACGTGGGTCAGCACCAGCCGGTGGACGTCCGCCTCGCGGGCCAGCAGGGCCGCCTGGGCCGCCGTCAGGTGGGCGAAGCGATGGGCCATATCCGCCTCGTGCCGCAGGTAGGTCGCCTCGATGACCAGCATGTCCACTCCGCGCACCGCGTCCACCAGATTGTCAATGCGTCCGGCGTCCCCCACGTGGGCCAACACCGTCCCCGGCCGTGGCGGGCCGAGCACATCGTCGGGGTGGATTACCCGCCCGTCCGCCAGTGTGATGGACTGTCCGGCCACCAACAGCCGCCGCTCCGGGCCGCGCGGCACTCCCAGGGCCTCCGCTTTTTCGTTGATGAAGGGTCGGCGCGGCTTCTCGCGGAACAGGTAGCCCAGGCAGGGCCCGCGATGGGTCACGGGGAAGGCGACTATCTCGAAGGTGTCGTCTTCCAGGACGACGCCGGGCCGCACCTCGACGAAATCAATCACCAGCGCGGGCCGTTCGCCGCGCAGCACCACGCCGTAGAGCAGGTCGTGGACGCGCTCCAACGCCCAGCCGCTGCCGTAGATCTCCACCCGCTCGATCGTCTCCCAGCGGGCGAAGGTGGAGATGAGCCCACCCAGGCCGAGGATGTGGTCGAGGTGGCCGTGTGTCAGGAGGATTTTGTCGAGGCGTTTGAACCCCAAGCCGCTGCGCAGAATCTGGCGTTGGGTGCCCTCGCCGCAGTCCACCAGGAAGCGGTGCTCGCGGTAGAGCACCATCTGGGCCGAAAGTCCCCGGTGGATGGAGGGGGCGGAGGCGGAGGTGCCCAAGAAGACGAGTTCGATCATAGCGAGTTCCTGTTCGTCTGGAGTGAGGCGTCAGGTGCGGTAGCCCTCGATGAGGTCTCTTTCTCGGCGCCCCCGGCACAGGTGCTCGACCGGGCACGCGGGGCACAACGGGGCAGCGTGGTTGAAGCAGAAATGCGTGCCGATGTACATCAGGCCGTCGTCCAACTCGCCGGGGGTGTACCGACCGCCGTCGAGGAGCAGCAACGACGGGATGCGCTGAATCTCCACCTTGCGCGGCGTGCCCTTTGCCACTTGGAGTTGCTCGCGGCACAGTCGGCGGTAGAGGTCGAGCAGGTGGGGGTCTGACGTGGCGAGTGCGCTCTTTTTGGAGCGGATGTTGGTCACGCGGATGTAGTCCGTGCCGCCCTTGCCTTTCTCCTCGTTGACCACGCCCCAATCCTTGTAATCGTCCATCGTCGCCCAGTGGAGCAGGAATCCGGTGCGGAAGAGCACCCGGCCGGCGTTGCTGTCGAAGGGCACCTCGAACCCGAACGGGCCCCATCCGGGGTTGTCGTCTTCAACGAGGCGGAAGGTGTGGACGACCCATTTGACGTACAGGTGGGTCGCCTTGTATCCCACCGCCTTGCCCAGCCCATACCGGTGATGCTCCTTGAGCTGTCGGGAGGCGATTTCCGCCGAAGGCCAGCTCACCAGGTACCGATGTAGGGCCTCGGCGCGGTGGGCCTCGTCCGATTCATCGCGCGTCAGCAACAAGGGAACGGCCAGCGGTGTACCCCAGCGGAACACGGCATAGCTCAACGCCTGATGTGCTCCGTCCATAAACAGGCTGTACCTGGCCGCTTTAGTGACGTTGTCTTGTGCCCACTGTTGAGAGCGCAAGTTCTTCACGACCTCGTGGACGGAGGTGATTCGGTCTATCGCCACTCCCAGATTCTCGAAAAACACCTCCGGTCGGTGCAGGAAGCGCACCTCCCGCCGGTACAGGTCGTTCGTGACGCGGGTCAGGAGCAAGCGTACCCCCTCGGTGTCCGGCCCCTGGTCGAGCACCGCGTTGAGGAGCAAGTAGCGCAGGAGCAGCTCCCGACGGGTGCAGGAGCCATCGCGCTTGTCCGGCTGGATGACCCGCCCGGCGGAGTCGAAGTAGGGCTCGAAAATCTCCACCTCGTGCAGCGGCGGGCGGGAAGGGTGTTCGCGTCCGACTTGAGCTATGGATTCCAACAGGTGGCGGGCGTCGTCGGTGGTCATCCTCCGTCCTCGCGCTCACGATAGGGCTCGTTGGGCGTCTCGCGCAGGGCGACGAGCCCTGGTAGCCGCGCCTGTCCTGTCCGTTGGATATGCAGCTGCCGGTTCGCCAGGTAGACCTCGTCCCGCACAGGTAGCTTGTCGAAACGGGCGATCAACTGGTCGCGCAGATGGAGCGGCTCGTCCAGGCGGCGGCGGGCCACTTCCAGGTAAGCGGAATGAATCTCGTACCCGACGTAGCGGCGGCCCAGAGCCTTTGCGACTTTGGCAGTCGTCCCTATGCCCAGGAAGGGGTCGAGTACCAGGTCTCCGGCGTAGGAGTAGAGCAGTATCAGGCGGTACGGGATCTCTTCCGGGAATGGGCAGGGGTGCGGCAGGTGATTGGGCGGCACCGGCGCGATATGCCATACGTTGTTGGCGATCTCGCGGGTGAAGATGGCGTCTATGCTGATGCGGTTGGCCTCCTTCTCGACCTGACTGCGGCTTTTGTAAATTCGTGGGCCCGGCTTGCGGAATATCAGGATGGACTCGGACATAATGTTGGGGTGGTAGTAGCCGGGATACGGATGTTGGATGGTGACGCCGGCTCGTTTGACCCCTCCCGTCACCTTGTGCCACACTATCTCCTGGTGATACTCGTAGCCGATCTCCTCCATCAGGACGACCAAGTGCTGGGGCACCGGGTACTGCCGGCCGTTGAAGAGCACCGTCCCGATGACAACGGCGCAGAATCCCCCCGCCTTTTGTTTCCTGAACACCTCCTCGAAACATACCCTGAGCCAGTCGAGGTACTCCGTGTAAGGCTCTCCCCGGCGAGTCCTGTACCAGGCCTCCGGGTCGGCTACGTGCTGCTCGTAGTCAATGGCGTTCCAGTAGGGGGGGCTGGTGACTACCAGGTCAACGCTCTCGTCGGGGATCTCGTCCATCCGCTCGCAGGATTTGTTGAACAGACGATTCATGTGGTCAATCACCCACCATCGCGTCCAACGCCCCCTGGTCGTCGAAGTGCTCCCGGAAGCGGGCGACGAACTCGGCGGGGGTGTAGTGGTGGCTCTGGGGGCCCGGCTGCTCCAGCGTGTAGGTGGCCGCCAGGGAGCCCATCCGCCCGACTAGCGGCCAGGGAAGCCCCAGCGCGAGCCCTTTGAGCAGCCCGGCCCGGAAAGCGTCCCCCACGCCGGTGGGGTCGTCCAGGCGGCGGGGCGGGACGATGGGGATTTCGTGCAGCGTCCCCTCCGCCCAGATGTGGGCCCCCTCCGCGCCCCGCGTGACGATGCAGGCCCTCGTCGGCGCAGCCCGC
>JALWUZ010000340.1 GCA_027079895.1 Anaerolineae bacterium | reverse complement strand
GCTCCCCAGCGTGCGGCAACTCTCCCAACGCTTCGGAGTGCAGGAGATGTTGTTCGCCAAGAAGGACACCTCTTTTGTGGCCTCGTTGCTGTACTACCTAGGGGTGCTGACGCTGGAAGGGCTCACTCCGTCAGGACGGTACACTCTGCGGATACCGAACCTGGTGGTGCGGGGGCTGTATGCGGAGCAGATGCGGGAGATGTTGCTGCCGGAGGTGACGCGGGACGACGTGGAGGCGGTGGCTGAGGTGCTCTACACCACCGGCGACATCGGCCCCTTGTGCGAGTTCGTGGAGGAGAAGTACTTCCCGGTCTTCAGCAATCGGGACTACCGGTGGGCGAACGAGTTGACGGTCAAGACGGCCTTCCTGAGCCTCTTGTTCAACGACATCCTGTACATCATGGACTCGGAGCCGGAGGTGGGGCGGGGATACGCCGATCTGGTGATGATCATCCGGCCCGACATGCGCCGTTTCGAGATACTGGACATCCTAATTGAGTTCAAGTACCTGTCCCTGGACGAGATGAGGCTGACCGGAGAAGAGGTGCGCGGGATGAGCCGCGATGAGTTGCGTTCTCTCCCGCTGGTGGAAGAGAAACTGGCCCAGGCGCGGGCGCAGTTGGGGAAGTACCGCCCGCTGTTGGAGGCCAAGTACGGCGACGTGCTGCGGCTGCACACCTACGCCGTCGTCTCCCTGGGCTTCGACCGGTTGGTGTGGGAAGAGACGGCGTGACAAGTGTATGGAGGCCCTGATGTTCACCTACCACTACACCCGCCCCGACGGGCGTCAACCTGACGAACTGCGTCCGGTGCGTTTTATCCCGAACTACATCATCTACCCGGAGGGCTCCGTCCTGGTCGAGTTCGGCGACACCCGCGTCATCTGCAACGTCACCGTCGAGGAGCGCGTCCCCGCCTGGATGGACGGCCAGGGCACCGGCTGGCTGACCGCCGAATACAACATGCTCCCCCGCTCCACCCACACCCGTACCCCGCGCGAGACTCACGGCCGGCGCGGGCGCACCCAGGAGATCAGCCGACTGATTGGCCGCGCGTTGCGCGCAGCGGTGAACCTCGACGCCCTCGGCGAGCGCACTCTGATTGTGGACTGCGACGTGCTCCAGGCCGACGGCGGCACCCGCACCGCCGCCATCACCGGCGGCTACGTCGCCGTCGCCCTGACACTGCGCCGGATGATCCGCAGCGGCGCGGTGACGGAGCAGGTCTGGAGAACCCCCGTCGCCGCCGTCAGCGTGGGCGTCGTCGCCGACACCGTCTTGCTCGACCTGTGCTACGCCGAAGACCACGTCGCCGCCGTTGACCTCAACGTCGTGATGACCGACGACGGCCGCCTGGTGGAACTGCAAAGCACCGCCGAGTCCGCCCCCTTCTCGCGCGAGACCCTCGACCAGATGCTCGACCTGGCCGCCGACGGCATCTCCCGTCTCATCACCCTGCAACGTGAGGTGCTGGCGTGAGCCTTTCCACCCTGACCACCACCCAGCGGCGCATCGTCACCCTCTTGCTGATAGCGGTCGTCGTCGCCCTCGCTATGCTGGCCGGTTTCGTCGTCACCTCCCTCCAAATCAGCAACCGCCCCGTCCCCACGGTTACCCCGACGGCGACGCTC